>NZ_JAJCHK010000058.1:0-17425 GCF_020554465.1 Enterocloster sp. 210928-DFI.2.20 | reverse complement strand
GGCGGATTCCGGACTTTCACCAGTTAGAGACGTGCGCCGCCGGGCGCACTGAAAAAACCGCCGCTCCCAATCACTGAGAGCGGCGGTCCGCATCATTCCCGATAAAATCCCATCCTCTCACCAAAGATGTCTTATCAGGAATTCTTATTCATTTTCCTTCCGGAATTTTTTACTCTTAAACACATACACATGGGCAGCCAATGTGACTCCGAACACAACCAGCAGTATGTTTTCCGCCACATCCGGAAACCGGTTCATGCCCACTCCTAAGCTGCATGCAGCATCCACAAGGAATATCCACTTTTCCACCTGAAACACCTTATCCAGGTTGTAGTCCTCCTTTTTGGTGGAGCCCATAAACATGAGGAAATCCTTTCCTGTAAAGAGACATATACCCTCTGCCAGGCACAGAGCCCCCATAAACATATACAATGTATCCATCTTCCGGTCCTTATGCCTTTACTGTACTTGTATGATTCTGCTCCACAAACCTGCGGATGTTGGAAGCATTGGCAAACTTCTGCACGATGCCGTCACTGACAATCACCAGGGTAGGCGCCTGCATGATACCGAATTTTTCCGCCAGGTCAGGACGCTCCTCCGCATCAATAATCTGGTAATCCTGTCCCTTTAAGAACTCCTTTGCCGATACGCAGTTGGGGCAGGTCTTGGTGGTAAAGAGATACAGGTGAGTCAAGGCGCCTCCCTTCTCCTTCCCCTGATGGGAACTCTCTGTTCTGGCACTGTCCGTCCTCTCCCTGGTATCTGCCGTGATTCTGGACACGCCATGCTTTAACTGGGATTGGCCTATGTTGTAGTTGGTACGGTTCTTGTATTCCTGGGTCTTGCCTTCGTTCCAGTTCTGGACCGGACGGTAATAGCCGGTAATACGGCTGTAGACCTCTGCCTTCTCCCCGCAGATTGGACAGGTAAAATGCTCCCCAATCAAGTATCCGTGGCACTTGCAGATGGAATAGGTAGGCGACAATGTATAGTAAGGCAGCTTGTAGTTCTCAGCAACCGTGCGCACCAGATTGGCCGCGGCCTTCCAGTCAGGCATCTTCTCGCCCAGGAACGCGTGGAACACAGTTCCTGATGTATACAGGGTCTGAAGCTCATCCTGGATGTCCAGGGCGTCAAATACATCCTCCGTATAATCCACGGGAAGATGGGAACTGTTGGTGTAATACGGCGTATCCCCCTCTTCTCCGGCAGTGATAATGTCGGGATAGCGCTGCTTGTCATGCTTGGCCAGACGGTAGGTGGTGGACTCAGCCGGCGTAGCCTCCAGGTTGTAAAGGTCGCCGTACAGCTCCTGGTAATCCGACAGGCGTTCCCTCATGTGGTTCAGCACGTTCTTGGTAAACTCCTGGCACTCCCTGTGAGTCATATCCTTTCTGACCCATCTGGCATTGAGGCCTGCCTCGTTCATGCCTATGAGACCGATGGTGGAAAAATGGTTCTCAAAGGTGCCCAGATATCTCTTGGTGTAGGGATACAGCCCCTGGTTCAAAAGCTTTGTTATGACCTGGCGCTTGGTCTTTAAGGAACGGGCAGACACATCCATCATGTGGTCCAGCCTTGCATAGAAGTCAGCCTCGTCCTTGGCCTGGTAAGCGATTCTTGGCATGTTGATGGTCACCACGCCCACGGAACCGGTGCTCTCGCCGGAGCCGAAGAATCCGCCTGTCTTCTTGCGCAGCTCCCTGAGGTCCAGACGGAGACGGCAGCACATGCTGCGGACATCGCTTGGCTGCATATCACTGTTGATATAGTTGGAGAAGTAGGGCGTTCCGTACTTGGATGTCATCTCAAACAGAAGCCGGTTGTTCTCTGTATCTGACCAGTCAAATTCATTGGTAATGGAATAGGTGGGGATGGGGTACTGGAACCCGCGTCCGTTGGCATCACCTTCAATCATAGTCTCGATGAATGCCTTGTTAATCAGGTCCATCTCTTTTTTGCAGTCTTTATACTTAAAGTCCGTCTCTCTGCCGCCGACAATGGCATTCATCTCTGCCATGTCATCCGGAACAGTCCAGTCCAGGGTGATGTTGGAGAAAGGTGCCTGGGTGCCCCAGCGGCTGGGGGTGTTCACTCCATAGATAAAGGACTCAATGCACTTTTTCACCTCCGGATAGCTTAAATTATCTGCTTTTACAAAGGGAGCAAGGTATGTATCAAAGGAAGAAAATGCCTGGGCTCCGGCCCATTCATTCTGCATGATTCCAAGGAAGTTGACCATCTGGTTGCAGAGCACGGACAGATGCTTTGCCGGCGAGGAGGTAATCTTTCCCGTGATGCCTCCCAGGCCTTCCATAAGGAGCTGCTTTAAGGACCAGCCCGCACAGTATCCGGTAAGCATGGACAAATCGTGGATGTGGATGTCCGCATTGCGGTGAGCTTCCGCTATCTCCTGGTCGTAAATTTCACTGAGCCAGTAGTTGGCAGTCACGGCCCCGGAGTTGCTGAGAATCAGCCCTCCCACGGAATAGGTAACCGTGGAATTCTCCTTTACGCGCCAGTCCTCCACCTTTACATAGCTGTTCACCACGTCCTTGTAATCCAGGATCGTGCTGTTCATGTTCCGTATCTTTTCCCGCTGCTTCCTATATAAAATGTAAGCCTTTGCCACATCTGTGTATCCGGTCTGTTCAAGGACATGCTCCACGCTGTCCTGGATTTCTTCCACAGAAATCCTTCCATCCTTCATCTTATTCTGAAAATCCGCAGTCACCCTTAAGGATAATAACTCCAGAATCTCATTGTTGTAATCTTTGGATGTTGCCCTGAATGCCTTTTTGATGGCCTCTGTTATCTTATTCAGACTAAACTCGGCAACTTCCCCATCCCTTTTAACTACCTGAATCATACCACTTGCTCCTTTCAACCCACGTACACTTTATTCAACCCTTTTTCCGCGTCTGGTAAACCCGGAATGATACAGCTGTTTCACAGCTGTGAAAACGCAGGGCCCGCTCCATGTGGAGCGAGCTACGCACCCATTATAGCAGATGGAAATACAAAACACAATATCTATGAATAACATTTTATATTATCCCAGATATTGTGTCTTATTAACTGTACTTATAACTCTTTTTTCCAAATCCCTGCAAAGCCTTATACCTGCGTGGTTTTTCGGACAGGGGGCATTTTATTATATTTCCAATTAAATTCAGTCGGAATACAGCTTTCCGAATAGCTCTGCCGGCACATATGCCTTTACCGCGATTCCATCCTCCTGGTATTCCTCCTCCAGAAGCTGACCGTACTTGCGGATGGTCTGGATACGCCCTGCCTGGCTGTATGGAAAAACTTTTTCCAACAGAATCCGCCTGCTGCGTATAATGGCCTGGAGCACCTTCTGCAGTTCTTCCAGTCCCTCTCCTGTCCTGGCCGATATCCTCACCTGGTAGTCTGATGAAAAATCCCTGGGAATCTGCATGACACCGCTGTTCTGCCCGGCCTCCAGCTCACGGAACCGGTCCACCTTATTGAACACGGTGACTATGGTCTTATCCACAATCTCCAGTTCCTCCAGCGTCTCCTTCACCACGTGCATCTGCATGTCCATCTGCGGATTGGAGCAGTCCACCACATGGAGGACGATATCGCTGTAGCGCGCCTCCTCCAGCGTACTCTTAAAGGCTTCAATCAGATGATGGGGAAGCTTGCGGATAAATCCCACGGTGTCTGTAAGCAGTATCTGCTGGCCATCCTCCAGGGTATAGCTCCTGGTGGTGGGGTCCAGGGTGGCAAAAAGCTTATCCTCCGCCAGGATTCCCGCCCCGGTCAGACGGTTGAGCAGGGTGGACTTTCCCGCATTGGTATAGCCCACAATCGCCGCGGAAAGAGCAAAATTCTTCTCTCTCTGCTGCCTGGTCACCTCCCGGTGGCGCTTCACATCAGCCAGTTCCTCTTTAAGCTGGCCGATTCGCTGATGGATAAGCCTGCGGTCTGTTTCCAGCTTTTTCTCACCGGGACCTCTGGTTCCTATGCCGCCTCCCAGACGGGACAAGGAATTGCGCATTCCCACCAGACGCACGGCCCTGTATTTTAACTGGGCCAGCTCCACCTGAATCTTGCCCTCTCTTGTGCTGGCCCGTGAAGCAAAGATATCCAGTATGACCATGGTCCTGTCCATGACCTTGGTGTCCAGAGCATCCTCCAGGTTCCTGAGCTGGGCCGGTGACAGCTCATCATCGCAGATAACGCCTGTGGCCCGGGTATCCCATAACAGCTCTCTCACCTCGTCTATCTTACCCTTCCCCAGATAGGTGCCCGGATGTACCCTTTCCCGGTTCTGGATGATTCTGGCCACAGTTACAGCCCCTGCCGTGGAGGCCAGCTCTTCCAGCTCATCCAGGGAAGCGGGCGTGTCCTCCTCCTCGGCAGTGCTCACCGCCACCAGTATTACCTTTTCCTGCAGTTCACTCAAATCAATTAATTCCGCCATTCCTACCTCGTTTTCAAAAATGCAATCTCATGCTCCGCATCTTCATTGGAGCCAAATTCCTTTACAAAGTCCTCAAATAATGCCAGGGCTTTGTCGTACTGCTGTAAGTGTTCGCAGGCAGCGGCCCGGTTATACGAAAGCTCCTTCAAAAGTTCCCTGAAGCCGTCTGCTTCTGCCGCGACAGCCGGCGCGTTTTCCCCGCCTGCCCCTTCCCCGGCGTCCCCATCCTTCGTTTCTTTTTTGTCCGTCTCCTTGCCTGTTTTCCGGTCTTTCTCCTGTAGAGCCGCAGCCTGGGCAGCAGCCGCTACCTGGTACCCTTTGTCAAAAGAATCATAAGCACTCTGGTAATCCTCTGCAGCCATCTGGCATAGACCCATTTGATTATAGATTTCACCATGTTCCATCCCATCCTTCAGTGCGTCTTCATAAAGCGCCATGGCCTTATCGTATTCCTTCGCGTCCACACAGGCGCTTCCTGCGGCCAGCAGGGCCTCCTGCCTGCCGGGCACCGGCTTGTCCTTCTTATCCAGCGCCTTAGCCTCCTGGTAGCGCTCAAGGGCATTATCCGTATCTCCAAGCCGGGCATAGCAGCTGCTCTGCCTGTACATATACTCCGGTGTGTCCGGCTTCATCTCCAGAAGAAGGTCATAGGTGTGGATAGCCGCATTATAATCCTTTAACAGAAACTCTGCATCCGCCCTGTATAAGAGCACATCCCGGTTGAAATCCTCTGCTCCCTTGCCAGACTTTTCAAGAGCCGTATCAAAGGATCCGATAGCCCCTGCATAATCTCCTGCCTCCAGCTTCTCTATACCCTCTGCACGGAACTGGCGCTTCTTGGAGGTGGTCATGTGCGCCACCAGCCGGAATGTTCCCGCTGCAATCAACCCCACGAGAAAGATGCAGACTGCCCACGCAATGACCGCCCTGATAATCCGGTTTCTCCTGCGGCGCCTGCGCGCTGCATTGGAAACCGGCCTTTTTCCTCCGTATCCGGGGTGCTGCCCCTTTGACTGGGGCCTGCGCCCGCTGCTGTATGACCTCTGTCCACGACTTCCCATATGTTTCTACCTACCTTGCATCCGTACTTCCAAAACCGCCGTTGCGCACATCACTGCATTCGTCGTCCGCGGTGATGCCGTAAGGAATGAAAATTCCCTGTGCAAATCCGGCGCCCTGTCCCAGCTCCACAGTCTTTCCCTCCCTGGAATCATTGGTCACCTTAATGAACATATGGCCTTCATTGTCTGAATAAAAATAATCGCTGTCAATGATTCCCACCGTGTTGTTCAGCTGGAGCCTGAATTTAAATCCCAGGCTGCTGCGCGGAAAAATCTGGAGCACCCAGCCAGTGTCAATCTCCGCCCTGACGCCGGTGGGGACCTTCATGCTCTCACCAGGGGCCAGGGTAAGGGGAACCGGAGTAAAGAAATCATATCCAGCGGAGCCGGAAGTGGCCCTGGCCGGAAGCCGGATCCCTTCATAAATATGTATTATCTCTTCCTCCGATGTATCCGGGAAAGCATCAGCCCAATCTGCCTTAAACTGTTCAAAACTAACTTTATGAAATTTCGCAATTCTCTGCATAATTTTCTCCTGTCTCTTTCATACTTTTACGTAACAGTCCATCCGATACTGCCTGTCCGTTTCTTTCAGTCAAGAAGATACGCCGTCTGAACTGTGGCACTTTTACAAGTCTATCATACTCCTATGGAATTTTCTACTTTATTTTTTATTCCTTCTTTATTAGAAACTTTGATATATTCATATTCATTACAATCATATAGGAACTTCACTTTTAGAAGTATTACACCGAACAGAGGGACATCTATGAAAATTTCCTACAATTCCCAGCCGCAGAGAAATCTCATTGGCAACCAGATTTTCAAGCTGCGCAAAAGCAGAAAACTATCCCAGAAGGAAATGGCTGCCCAGCTACAGGTGCAGGGCTATTATTTCAGCGAACTGACCATACTCAGAATAGAGAAGGGCAAACGTCTTGTGACGGACATTGAGCTTAAGATACTTTGCGATTATTTCCGCATCACCCCTAACGATCTGTTGGGATATGGTGATGGCGGCCGTCTGGTATAGCAATGCATTGTACGTGTATTTATGCATTATATAGTGAATTCCCCCACTACTACATTTCAGCCTAATGTTTTTTTCACCTCTGGGATACAATAATACAAAAGATTTTGTAGATAATAGACTATGGTGGTGAAAAACATGATGAGTTATGAGCTGGAGCGCATAGAAGAGCTTTGCAGAGAGCGGGGATGGAGTCATTACCGCCTGGCACTGGAGATGGATACTTCCCCCAATAATATAGGCAACCTGTTCAGACGTACCACGGTTCCCAGTATACCGACCATACGGCGTATCTGCGAAGTCATGGGGATAACCATGGCCCAGTTCTACAGCACCGACGGCATACAGGTTACCCTGAACGAACAGCAGAGGCGGATTATGGACCTGTATGATAAATTGGACCCTCTGGATAAATCAAAGGCAGAAGCCTACATGGAAGGACTGTCAGCCAAGGCAAAAGATATATAGCGGTAAAACGGCGGTTAAAAGCAGCCCCGGACCAGCGTATCGGAACTCCCTTACGCCGGCTGGGCTGCTTTTTTTCGTGTTTGTTATGTTTTTTTGCGCATTAATTTTGTTTTTTGTTTTTCTTACCTGTTTTTCTTACGGTCGTTCTCACTGGTAAAGGGATGAAAAATATCCATAAATTGGCAGTCCATCAGGATAAGCCATACCATAAGGCACGGTCCAAGAACATTTTCAGCCATCCCCCCATCAATGAAGGACCTTCATCAAAGCCAGGACCATCAGCAGGACGCCGCTAATCCAGGACAGGTCGCACCGGAAGCGTGAGGCCACCTTGCGCCCCAGCCACAGGCCGCCGTACATCATACATACTCCCACGGCAAATGACAGTGCCAGGGTTGCGGCCACAGGAATATCAAGCAGGGCTGCCATGGTTCCGGCCACCAGGCTGTCAATGGACATGGCCAGAGCCAGGAATACGGTCTCCTTCCATCCAAGGGACTGGGAGCCGTCCACGTCCGCCGCCATGGGGTCTCCGTAAATATTGACTATGACCTTCAGTCCAGACAGGGAAAAGCTGAGATTACGGCGGATACAGCAATGGCGGTTGATATAGGCCTTAATGCTGTAATCCAGGAACTTGATGAATCCCAGCAGAAACAGGCTTACAAAGCAGATAATCCTGGTCACATCCCCCGGAAGGACAGAGCTTATAACGTTTCCCAGCCCCAGGGCCAGCCCCAGGCATCCGCTGCATATACCGTTTAACAAAGCTACCTTTCCCCAGCCCACATGGACCCGGTTGGCTCCATATGCAAGGCTGGCCACAAAGGTATCTGTACAGAGAGCAAATACTAAAATCAGACTTCCAAGCATGATATCAACTTTTTCTTTTTATTTTAGTATATTCCTCATGTACTGCTTTGGGAATCTCCTCTGTGTACAAACACGGGGCATCAGGCTTCCGGTTCCCGGGCCACGGCTGTTTCCTCAGCCGTCGCGGCGGCTTCCATGGCAGTCCCGGCCGTCTCAGCGGCTTCCATGGCGGTCTCGGCCGTCTCAGCGGCTTCCATGGCGGTCTCGGCCGTCTCAGCGGTTTCCATGGCGGTCTCGGCCGTCTCAGCGGCTTCCCCAGATGCAGCCTCAACCGTCAGTTCCTCCAGCTTAAGCTGCAGCTCCTCCTCCACCTCCGCCTTGATCTCCGCTTCCTGCTCAGGACCCAAATCCGGCAAATCCTGGACCGATCCCACGCCGAACCTGCGCAGAAATTCCTCTGTGGTGGCAAAAAGAGCCGGCCGGCCGGGCGCGTCCAGGCGGCCCACCTCGTATACCAGGTTGTATTCCACCAGACGGTTCACCGCGTGGTCTGACTTGACGCCTCGTATCTTCTCAATCTCCATCTTGGTCACAGGCTGCTTATAGGCAATGATGGACAGGGTCTCCAGCACCACTTCCGTCAGCACCTGTTTTTTGGGGGCAGAGGCCACCCGTATCAGGTTTTCGTAGTAGGCTGCCTTGGTACACATCTGGTAGCTGTCCTCCAGCTGGGTTATCTCCATGCCGCTTCTGGCTGACCTGTACCGCTTTATCAGGCGCTCCACTGCCTTCCTGGCCACTTCTTCCGGCTGGCCGATGGATGCCGCCAGCTGGCGAAGCTCCACCGACCTTCCCATGGTAAAGAGCACTGCCTCTATAACCGCCTCCTGCTCTTTTTCATCCTCTGTAGGAGGAAAGGCAAGCTCCATCTGCCCTTCCTGCTCCTTTGCTTCTCTTTTCTCACTTCCGGCCAGCTTTCCGGTGCGGGTTTCAACCACGCCGGCTCCGGCCTCCAGGGCTTCTATTCTGTCTTTACTACTCATAAGATTCCATCCATCATCCTTCAAAATCACCCAGTTGGGCCAAATCCAGCTCCTCTTCCTCGCCTTCCTGCTCCAGGGTCTCTATGTCCATGTCCCCAAAGGTCTCCTCCTGGCTCAAATGAATCTTTCCTATCTTCATAAGCTCCAAAACCGCCAGGAAGGTAACCACCACCTCCAGCTTGTCCGGCTGTCCCTCCAGAAGTTCCCTGAAGCTGAATCTGCGCTTCCTCCTGGCGTAAAGAAGCACGTTTCCTATCTTCTGTTCCAGGCTTACGGGTTCCCTGTGTATGGTTCCGAAATTGCTCCGGATAGGGTCAATCTTGTCCTCCTTGCGCTTCATTACCTGCTCAAAGATTCTCTGGAGCTTAGCCAGCGTAAGTCCGTCAAGGAGCTTGTCCAGGTCCACCGGAGGCTCATATTTGGCAACCTCCGGCGGCAGGGTGGAGGGCTTATAGAGATGCTTTAGAGCCCCATCCTCCCTGTCAGCCAGTTCATCGGCCATCAGCCTGTACTTCTTATATTCCAGTAAGCGCATAACCAGCTCTGCCCTGGGGTCTATTTCCTCCCCTTCCTCATCCACTTCCTTGGGAAGGAGCATCTTAGCCTTAATGTCAAGCAGCGTGGCCGCCATCACCAGGAACTCGCTGACAATATTTAAGTCCTCCCGCTCCATATGGCGCACATAGTCCAGGTACTGGGCCGTGATTTCCACAATGGGAATATCATATATGTTTATCTTATTTTTCTCAATGAGGTGGAGCAGCAGATCCAAGGGACCTTCAAAATGCTCCAGCTTATAGGATATGGTTTCCATTCTTTCACCTGTAAGTGGCATTCATTTTATGGTTTTTTATGCCTGTCACGCCCTTCTCAAACGGATTAGCACCAGCTGGGGCCTGTTGTTCAGGCGGATATTAATAGAGTGGGTTCCCAGTCCCCGGCTGACAATCATCCGCTTCCCGTCCCGCTCAAAATCCCCGGCGCACCAGGGTAAGAAAAACTGGTACTGGGGCGTCATGACTCCCCCCAGTCCCGGTATGCGGATGGTGCCTCCGTGAAAATGTCCGGCCAGAGTCAAATCCGCTCCCCATCGGGCATAGGAATCAAAATACAGAGGGGAATGGGCCAGAAGAATGGTGAAGGGCTCCTCCTTGCAGTCAGACGGTCCTTTGCCCAGTTTCCGTTCCAGATAGCCCGGGGGCATGGGCGGCACCTTCTGGTACAGGGCCTTCCGGTAGAAACAGGGGGCTAAATCCAGACCGGCAATCCTTAAGTCCCTTCCCAGAAAAGCACAGCTGTCCTCCAGGTAGCTGACGCCCATGGCGGTCATGGCATCCCTGTACTCCTCGTAGAGGTCCCCGTATAAGCTGCGCTCCCACACCATGCGGTTCTCATGGTTTCCGTTGCCGCAGTAAACCGGATAGCTGGCTGCCAGCTGGCGGAACAGCTTCAGCGGGACCTTTATGTCCCGCTTTCCCTTGCAGACCATCATATCTCCGCCGGATAATACCGCGTCCGGATTCAGACGGTGAATCGCTGCCACCAGTTCCCCGTTGTCCCGGCCAAACTCGTTATTGTGAAGGTCGGACAGGAATATCAGGTTCCTGTCCCTTTCCAGTTTAGGGGAAATGATCTCTGTCACTTCCACTGAAAAATGCTTTTTTTCGTACTCGGACCGCAGCATACAGGCAGCGCCTGCCGCTGCGGCCAGGGAAACGGCTTCTTTCCACATATAATTCATTCCTTTATTAGATGACAGCTTCTTTTCCGGGGCTGCTATGGCTGCTTTAATGACAGACTGCCGTTCTCAAAGAGGCCGATGACATCTGTAAGACTGTCACAGCAGGCGGTCAGCAGATTCCGGATTTCTTCATCCGGCTGGTCCTGGTCAGGTATCATCACTGGATTAAAACCGCCTGCTGCGGCTGCCTTGATTCCGTTAAAGCTGTCTTCCAGGACAACGCATGCCCCGGGATCCACCCCCAGCCGCCGGGCTGCCAGCAGGAAGATGGCCGGGTTTGGCTTTGCTTCCTTCACCATGTCCCCGTATATGTAATCGTCAAAATACTTCTCCACGCCGGCTCCCCTGACATTGCCCTGGGTCCAGCTTTCACTGCTGGCCGTGGCCACGGCTGTCTTTATGTTGTGGTCTTTCAGGTATATAAGCAGTTCCTTAAGGCCCTTTTTTACCGGGACGCCATGCTCCGCAATCCAGCGGTAGGAGTATTGGCGCTTCTCTTCCCGGAACCTGTCATAGTCCTTCATGGCCTCCTCACCGAACTGCTGTGTGCAGACCTGTTTTACCTTGTCAGGTTTGCATCCCCGGATTCCCCGCAGGAAATTGCCGTCCACATGGATTCCGTATTTAGGTCCTACTTCAAACCAGGATGTGGCGGCCAGGCTTTCCGTGTCAAACATAAGTCCGTCCTGGTCGAATATGACTGCTTGAATTGGATTTGGCATATATCTGTTCTCCTTAATAGGTGGTAATCAGTTTTCAGTCTCATTTGCAAAGCGCGGCCGGCCCTGATTTGGCTGTGTTCCTTCAGGGCCCCGGGCTTTGCCTGCGTGGACATTATACCACCCTCTCACCCTCTTTGTAAAATCTTATTTTGTCTGTGGGCTACTTTGTCTGCTTATTCTTCTGCATATTATCCTGCAGATACCACGGCGCCAGCTCCTTGCGGGCAAAATAGCCCTGGTCGTGACGGCATACAGGACAGTACTGAGGGGGTTCTTCTCCTTCATATATATATCCGCAGTTGGTGCAGATCCAGGTTTCCTTCTGAGGGCTCACATACAGGTTCCCGGCTCCCAGCAAATCTGCCAGATACTGGAAACGCTCACCGTGGGTCTTCTCAATCTCCGCAATCATGCGGAAGGTGGCTGCAATCTGGGAAAAGCCTTCCTTCTGCGCAATGTCTCCAAAGGATTTGTACACCACGTCATGCTCCTCGTATTCGTTGTGTGCGGCCGCATTCAGCTGGGCCAGGGTATTCTTTTCCAAATCCACCGGATAACCTCCGTCTATGAATATGGCTTCCTTATCTAACGGCTTCAGATAGTCATAAAATATTTCCGCATGTTCCTTTTCCTGGTCTGCGGTGTAGCGGAATACCGCCTCCACCATGGGCATCTTCTGCTCCTTTGCCAGCCCCGCCGCAAAGGTATAACGGTTCCTGGCCTGGCTCTCTCCCGCAAAGGCTCTCATAAGATTCTTAGCTGTCTCGCTGGTCTTAAAATCAGTCATGGATTTTCCTCCTAATTATATATGAAAACAGTGTGACATATGGTCATTCCTACTATTCCCATTCTTCTCTCTTTTATTCCCATTTCTGCCAATCCTCCTTGTATTTATACCCGCTTCATGGTATAATCCATTTATTGATAATAGCCACTGAAAAGCCCGGTTTTACGGACTTTAACAGCCAAAAGGAGGATAAGCCATGATACGCTATGACCGGCTGTGGGCAACCATGGAAGCCCAGGGCATGACTCAGTACAGACTGATCAAACATTATAATTTCAGCGCGGGCCAGATAGGACGGCTGAAAAAAAACATGCATGTATCCACCCACACCCTGGATACCCTCTGCACACTGCTGGGCTGTGATATCAGCGATATCATAGAGTACATCCCGGAAGGGAGTCCCGCCCCGGAGGAACCTTCTGTCCCCGAAGCCGGTTCCGCGGAAAAGGAGACATCCTCCAAATCCAGAAAATCCGACTCCCCCAAAGGCGATAAGCCAAAGAAGTCTGAACCCAAGAAATCCGCGAAATCAAAAAAGGGCGATAAAAAGGCGGCCAAGGAAGGAAAAGAGGGGAAAAAGGGGAAGGAAGGCAAGAAGAACAAGTAAAATATATTCTCCCAACACAAGGAACAGGGGTGGATGCTGGTCTGTCTGCATCCACCCCTGCGCACGTCACACGCTCTGCACTGGAAGTCCAAAAAGCCTTCCGGCATTCTCTCCCATGATTTTTCTTCTCACTTCTTCATCATACCCGGAAAGCATCCTGTCATATTCCCTAATTACATCTGCCGCATCATAAAATGGCGTGTCTGAACCAAACAGGATTCTGTCAGGTCCCAGCGTATCAATGGCCGCCTTTACTTTGGCTGCAGGTATGGCGCTTCCCACCAGATACATATTGGGATTACGGGCCGCTGTTTCGATAACCCTTTGGCTCACATCAGGTTCACCTGCCCCTCCCATATGCACCATAAGAAACTTAGTGTCCGGAAATGCCCTGGCTGCCCGCTCTGCCCGGATAGGATCCGTAAAATCAGGATAGTCCGCTCCGATATGAAACGCTATCATACCATTGCGGGCCGCAACTACTTCCATGACAGACATGGCTTCCGGACAGTCTATATAATACTCATTCTGCGCCCCGTTCAGCTTTACGCCCGCGCACCCATACTCCTCCAGGCATAACCGGGCATCTTCCCTGGCTTTTTCAGCCCCTTCCCGTATATTGGCCCAGCCAAAGGGAACCATTCTCTTGTTTTTCTGTGCCTCCCTTCCTATATACCGGTTGCTCTCCGTCACATCCACCACTCCCTGCGGCAGCAGCCAGACAATGGCATGAGCCACCCCGGCGCGTTCCATCCGTTCTTCCCACTGACAGGCATTTATGCTTTTATCAAAATTACTATAAGGCGAAACATGTGTATCCGCGTCAAATATGTATCTCTTTTCCATTGCCTCTCCTTACTGTCTCTGGTCCATCTGTGCCAATAGCTGAATTACATGGGCTGTCCTTTCGTCTGTATCGCCTGCCGCCTCCAAAAATGCCTTCAGAAGATCCTTCGCCAGCCACTCTCCCACCACCTTTTCGCCAATGCACATCACATTTACATGATCGTGCTCCACACATTGATGGGCACACTGGTAATCATGGACAATGGACGCCCTGATTCCGGGTATTTTGTTGCACGCAACCGAAGCACCCACTCCGGTTCCGCAAAACATAATACCGCGTTCCGCCTTCCCTTCAAGAACCGGCCGGCACACAGCCCTTGCCACCTCCGGAAAAAAGACCACATCCTCCGCTCCATTGTTCCCGTTGTCGATGATTGTATGTCCCAGTGATTCCAGATACGGAATCATCTTTACCTTCAGTCCATAACCGGCATGATCACTTCCCACCGAAATTACCATATTCCATTTCTCCTTCCAAATTATGCGGCCCCTATCTGGATTTACCCAAATACGCCTCCGTTACACGCTTATCATTTATCAAATCCTTTGATTTTCCGGACAGTGATATATTCCCGCGTTCCAGTATATACGCCCTGTCAGACACCTTAAGGGCCAGCTTTGCATTTTGTTCCACCAGTAGTACCGGTGTTCCCGATTTATTTATCTCTACAATCTTCTCAAACAGCTCATCAATCACCAGAGGGGCCAGCCCCATGGACGGCTCATCTAACATAAGCAGTCTTGGATGACCCATAATTGCCCGACCGATAGCTAACATCTGCTGTTCTCCTCCGGAGAGGGACCAGGCCAGCTGCTTCCTGCGTTCCAAAAGTCTCGGAAATATATCGTAAACATAGTCCAGATCTCCCTTATTATTACCTGCGGACAGGCGGACTCCTTTATTAGCCGCAGTTCCCACCAGGAGATTCTGTTCTACCGTAAGACCAGGAAATACATGTCTCCCTTCAGGCACATGAAGCACGCCTTTCCTGGCAATTTTATCAGGCGCCAGCTTGCTGATATTTTCTCCTGCCAGTTCAATTTTCCCCTCTTTTGTGACATGACCCGAGACCGAATTGAGAAGCGTGGTCTTCCCAGCACCGTTGCTTCCAATCAAGGCAACTATTTCATGTTCCCTTACCTCCAGGCTGATTCCATGAAGGGCTTCTATTCTCCCGTAATTAGCAATCAGATTCTCAATTTTCAGCACTGCCTCCACCTCCCAGATATGCCGTTATCACTGCCTCGTTCATCTGAATCTCCTTTGGGGTTCCCGTGGCAATCTGGCATCCGAAATTAAGTACTGTAATTCTGTCGCAAACCGACATCACCAAATCCATGGCGTGCTCAATCAAAAGTACTGCAATCTTCTTCTCCACCGCCTTATCAATCAGGGCCACGATATAGTCCATCTCCTTGTGGTTCAGCCCTGCCGCGGGTTCATCCAGAAGGAGCACCACCGGTTCGCATAGAATGGCCCGTACGATTTCCAACATCTTCTGCTGTCCATAGGCCAGCTGGTCTACCTGGTCCGTAAGGTCCACTCCATCAAGGCCGGCACAGGCAAGAAGCTGGGCCAGCTCCTGCTCCACATTTTTATTTTTCCCCCTTCTCCTGGCCGCCAGGTCCACTCCCATAAAGATATTGGTCCTGATATCGCACCGGTTAAGAAGCCTTGGATGCTGGAACGTTCTGGCTATACCCATTTTAGCCCGTCGGTGGGTGGCAAACCTGGTTATCTTTCCTCCGTCCAGATATATGTCTCCCCCGTCCGCCATATAAATACCGGTAATCAGGTTAAGAAGAGTGGTCTTGCCTGCCCCGTTTGGTCCAATCAGGCCAAATACCTCCCCTCTGAAAAGCTGAATGCATATATCAGAGGCGGCAACTACCCCGCCGAAATTCTTGCTGACATTATCTAACCGTAAAACGGCCTGTTCTTCCTTTAATGTATCTGGCATAGAACTCTTTCCCTCCCCCTATGATTCCCTCCGGCTGGACAATCATCAAGATCATGATTCCTGTGCCATAGATAAACTGCATATAATTCTGTAAGGGCCGTACCCATTCCTGCAGCAGGGAAATGATCAGGGTACCGATGATTGCCCCCACCGGAGACATGGTGCCTCCAAGCATGATCATAATTAAATACATGGTAGACTGCTGATACGTAAATGTCTGGTAGCTCAAATACCCCGAAAGGAACGCATACATTGCTCCTGCCGCCCCGCACAGGGCGCCTGAAATCGCGAATGCAATGCTTTTTGTCAAAAGACTGTTAATCCCCAGACAGTTGGCCGCCATCTCGTTATCACGTATGGCCATGAATGACCGTCCCAGAGGGGAATGAAACAGGATTCTGATACCCAGACTGGCCAGCATGCAGACAATCAGTATCAAAAAAAACTTACGATTCTCCGTATTGGCGGCAAAGCCTGCAATAGAGAAAACAGGGATGTCTGATATTCCCAGGGCACCTCCCGTCACAGGCACCCAGTTCATAAAAAGTCCATTCAGAATCGTCATCAGGCCCACTGATGCAAAGGTAAAATAATACTGCTTTAGCCTGAAAAACGCAAACCCCAGTATAAAGGCGAACGCAGCGGTACCCGTGGTAGCAATGATGAAGGCGGCAGCCGATCCCAGCCCCAGCTTAAGGACCATGTTGGCTGTAATATATGCGCCTACGCCCCACAGACCGGCCTGAGCAAAGGAGTTCTGTCCGCAGAGCCCCAAAAGCACATATACGCTCAACACACAAAGATATGTAATCAGAGTTATATTAAACACCCTCATCATATAACTGGATGAAACCGCAGGCAGTATGCTGCATCCCAGGCCAATGGCCATCAATGTAAGAATATAAGGTTTCTTAACTGATCTGATTCCTTCCAACATATAAGTCACCTACGCTTTCTCCTGGATTTTTTCACCGAATATCCCCTGGGGCCGGAACATCAGAACCGCAATCAATACCACGTAAATCAGTACCAGCTGATACGTACTGGATATATAAGCTCCTCCAAAGGCCTCCACCAGCCCTACGATCAATCCCCCCAACACAGCTCCGGGTACGCTGCCGAAGCCGCCTATGACAATAGCGGCAAAAGCCTTGGCGCCGGCGGTGGCTCCCATTGTATTATTAAGGAAGAAAATAGGCGCCAGCAGTCCTCCCCCGATTCCGGTAATCATGGCTGACAGGGCGAACGTCAGGCCTATGGATACAATCACAGGTACTCCTGTCAGTGATGCCATATACTGGTCCTGAGCCGTTGCCTGCATAATATTACCCACAAATGTCTTTTCCAGAAGCATATATACCAGAGCCATTATGATTGCAGAGATGGCAATAATTGCCACATTCTGCCACTGTATCGTTGCCTGGCCCAGATGGGCGGTTCCCTGAATCACCCGGTCCATTGTCACAGGAATGGACCCCCATATAAGCCTGGCCCCTTCCTTAAATACAATGGACGCCCCCATTGCGCTGACGATAATTGCCTTTGCCTGGGCACTGCGCAGGGGCCAATAGGAGGTCCTCATGAACAGAATGCCTACCACCCCCATGCTGAGGGATGCCAGCACCAGCGAAAGTACGATTGGAAGGTTCAGTATTTTATTAAATGTATAACAAAAATACCCCCCAAACATCAAAAACTCACCCTGCGCAAAATTCATGACGCCCACAGACCGGAAAATCAGCACCATTCCTATGGCTATCAAACCGTATATGATTCCCATGGAAACACCTGCCACAAGTAACTGAACATTCATGCACCTGATTCCTCCCCTCCACAATAATAATCTCTCGGAATCTCTAAGCCAGTAAATATAAGGCTTTCAGATTCCTT
>NZ_JAJCHK010000057.1:0-19037 GCF_020554465.1 Enterocloster sp. 210928-DFI.2.20 | reverse complement strand
AAAGGAATCTGAAAGCCTTATATTTACTGGCTTAGAGATTCCGAGAGATTATATTATGGAAATGGAGGGATTAGATGGCAGGTCTGAAGAGGACGTACCGAATCGTGGACGGTAATGGGAGGATTTATCTTCCAAAGAGTGTACGTCAGGAAACAGGAATGCATCCAGGAGATATCATACGGCTGGAGGCAGATAAAAGTGGATGGATTGGACTGATGAAGGTGGAGCTGATTGAGGCAGGGGACCAGTCTCCGGAGGCCATAGAGGCATATGTCCGTGCTGCTGTCCGCCAGATGCCAGATAAAAGCCGTGTGAGTCTTTTGGCTGAATTAGCTGATCTTATGCAGAAAGATGAGGGATGACATATGGATGGGGTAATGTCCAAAGAACGGCTGCTATGCGCCTATATGGCAGATAGGGATGGGATTGTGAAGCTAAGGATGCCATTCGATGAGGAACAACTGGAGGCCCTCATGGACCAGGAGACACTGCCCGAACTGATTGTGTTCCTGGATTCCCATGTAACCCCCGTCCTGGTCGTGAGAGGAGGGAACATCCAGTTCTGCACAGAGGATGGTCTGGGAGAGAAGCTGGAACGTCTTCTTAGGAAACGGAGAAACGGAAAGGAGAGAGGAGATGGCAGGCATTGCGGTTAAGAATAACCTCATCCTGTATTATGGCAATATAGCCGGATATGTGGAAGATGAAAAAGCCGTCCTTGACCCGATGTTTAAGAACGAATACCTGACCAGGTTCCTGCAGGAGAAGAAGGGGCTGGAACCATGCTGGCAGGATGGAGTGTATGACCGTCTCGTACACGGGAGGGTGGACATGACCGGGGAGTTGAAGCCAATCAGGAACTGCAGGCTCCACCAACTGAGGCCGGAGGTGCCACCGGAAGAGCGGTTTCTTGATTTCGAGGACCAGGTATCACATCATGGGATGCCGGATTCCAGCCGGTATGAGGTGGTATATGACTGCCAGATTGAGACGGATGACCTGGAAACCATCTATACCAAGTTTGAGAGAGAGTTCCCGCAACGGTCCACGGGGCACCCCATTTCTATCTCGGATGTCATTGAACTATATGACAGGCAGGGAAGCGAGTTTTACTATGTAGACCATTACGGATTTCAGAAGATTGGGTTCATCCAGGGACAATCCCTGGATACCCAGGTAGCCGACCACATGAAAGGTGAGGACGCATGCCAGAGACAACCTATTTAGGAAGTGAAGGCACGTAGGACAGGAAGAAAGGAGGGAATGTGAATGTGAAGGAAAATGATTACGGAATAGAAGTCGTGATGCTAAGGACCAAGATGCCCTGCCATGTGGGATATAAGGATGCATGCTTTTTTGAAAGTCGTGAGATACGGGAGCAGTTTGACCAATCCGTCCTTTGTGCGTATGAACAGCAGATGGATCCGGATTATGAGATGGGCCGGGAACGGATAGAGGATGATATGGATACGGATTGGGAGGAAGGGGATGAACCAGAGATGGGGATGAGATGTAGAACGTCATGGTTCAACAGACCTATCATACTGGCCCTTTAAAGAAAGGAGCGAAGGTTTATGAAAGTAAAGGAAAGAGTGGAAAGGCTGGTATTCAGGACCGTGTTATCAGTGAAGCGGTTGATACATGAGGAAAAAGCAGAAAATTTTGTTGATACAGCCATCAAAATATTGATGGCTGTTGTGATTGGTGCCCTTCTGCTGGCAGGGCTGTATAAGTTATTCGCGGATACGGTACTGCCAACCCTGACCCAGAGGGTTACGGAAATGTTCAACTATTCAGGTTAAGGAAGGAGGCATGTTAAGAAATGAAAACACAACAAGCACAACCCAAAACACAACCAGAGGGACATGCAGGTAATAAGATGGATATTGATGTAAAGATTAATTCCATCAGTATGGAAGGGAACATTCTTGCCACAGCATCCATCAATTTGAACCAGTGTCTGGCTATACGGAATGTACATCTGATGAACGGTGAGAAAGGCATGTTCCTGTCCATGCCATCCTATCGTACCGGAAATGGGGAATTTAGGGATATCTGTTTTCCAATCACAGCAGAATTCCGGACACAGATGACGGAAGCTCTGACGTCTGCTTATAAGGAGGCTCTTACGATACAGCAGGGCAAGATGGCACAGATGGCAGAATCACCTGTCCCGCAGATGGCTCCAGCAGGACTGTCCATGTGAGAGGGAAAGGATGTACAGAAACCTTGAACTGACCTTGTGGATTGGTCTTATGCTGGGCGCTTCCTATACCGACCTTTGCCACCGGATGGTACCAGACTGGCTGAATCTTTGTATTGCAGCCTGTTCTCTGTTGAGGCACCAGGGCGGCTCTCCGGCAGGGATTCTGTGTGCTATCCCTTTTCTTTTTGCAGCAGTATGCTGGGGAGGAATCGGTGGAGGGGATATCAAGTTTATGGCAGCATGCGGTATGCACTTAGGTGTGTATGGCGGACTGGAGGCGGCGGTATTAGGGACGGTATCCCTGCTTGTGTATCATATGGGATATCTTTTTTGGTGTTCATGGAAGGTCATCCAGCCCCCTAAATCATACCCCATGGTCCCATTCCTAACAATGGGATGCCTGGCTGTGGTTTGTGCAGGAGGATAGGACGCAGTTGCTAGAATGAATGGGCGGAGGTCAGATATGAATAAAAAGACGTTATGCATCTTACTAAGCATGGCTATGTTATCCCATCAGGTGGCATATGCTTCAGACCGGTCCCTTTCCGGGGGTGCGGGACCATCAGGACAGAATGAAGTTGTAATAGCCATGCCGATCCAAGAGGAGGAAGGAGCACATACCAATGAAGAAGCAATGGATGCCAACGTGGAAGGAGACGGCGCTTCGTGTTCCGATGTAACGGTATTGGAAGCAACCGCATCAGAAGCAGCACCCTTGAAGGATACGAAAACAGGAGAAGGTGATTCAGAAGTAGGGGAACTAAAAGAAGTCCAGGGATTGTATGCAATCCCACGCAGTCTGCTTCGGGCTGCTTATGGAGCGGAGTATTATCAGGGTGATTGGGATCCGGATGCCAATCGAAATGCAATTCGCATCCCAAAGGTATATCCGGTGCAGTCTGCCAATTACCTTCCATCCCTTCCGGCCGCGGCAGTTACCAGCAGTCTATATAAGACGTATGGCCCAAATGGGTGTGCGGACGTGCAGATTCAGGTCGGTTCCGGCAGTAATGGTTCCCTGAACCGGAGAGAGGTGACGGTCAACTTAAAGACTGGGCAGCTCCTCATCCTGAGGCCAATGGGGGCAAGCAAACATTCCTATTTTCATATAAGTTATATCAACGATAATAAAGGCCGCAGATTCAGTGATTTTGCAAAACTGTATCATCCATCTGATTCGTACTATTCCAGATACGAATATGCCTGGCTCATGCGTGTTACCTGTGATATGGCGGGAAACTGGGATGCCCATGCGGACGGATGGAACACGGTGAACAATGAGGGGGACCGGGTCTATTACGGACCGGCGCACTGGACCATGCATCTCAATGTGGCACACGATTATGGTCCATGGACCACTGCATCCGAGCCGTCCTGTGCGGTGCAGGGAACCCAGAGACGGACATGCCGGGATTGTAGTTCGGTCCAGACCCAATCCACCAGTGTCCTGGGACATGCGTTCAGTGACGGTTATTACATGGGTGCCAATGATGGTACCTACTTTAAACGGTGTACCCGTCCGGGGTGTGATGCCAGGACAGATGTGAAATACAATCCGTATACGGTCGTATTTGATGCCAATGGAGGCACCGGAAACATGAACAGTCAGCCGTTCGTCTATCAGACGCCAGTCGCATTATTCGTTAACCAGTACACCAGGGATTACCATACATTCCAGGGATGGAACATCCAACCGGACGGTGGTGGTGCCGCTTATGAGGATGGCCAGTCCGTACTTAACTTGACGAAAATCTATGGTGATACGTTCACACTGTATGCTCAATGGCTCCCGAACACATACATCATAACATTTGCGGACGGGATGGATGGGAGGCAGAATGAACAGAAGGGGCTTCTATATACGGGCATGCTCGGGACGCTTCCGGAATTTATACGGAAGGGATATACCCTCCTGGGTTTTTATACGGAACCAGACGGAGGGACCCGGATTACGGAAGAAACTGACGTACCACATGAGGATACGACCTATCACGCTCATTGGTCCGCCAATGAGTACCGCATTATGTTCCATACCAAGAATGCCCATTGCGATATAGATGGGAAAGTAGTCACATATGATAAACCCATCGGAATCCTCCCGGTCCCTGACCTGGAGGATTATGCTTTTCTGGGATGGTATGCCCAGCCTTATAGGGAAGAGAATACAGAAGGAATTATGTATGGGGAGGCACTTCCAGAACCGGGGCAGAAGATTGTACCCGCATATGAGTATACGGTAGACCGGGATATGGATGCATACGCTTATTTCACCCTGGTATTCCGGGACCTGGGAGATGGAACGAATAAACGGCCAGGCAAGGATGGAGCCATCGGGACGGAGGATGATAACCTGTATCTGAATGGCACGGATGGAGTGGCAGGTACCCGTGATGACCGGAAAATATACGAAGGAAAGGATGGTCAGTACGGGACGGAAGATGATTTCTATCTGGATGATGAGGGGCGTAAACATTTCCCGGGCCCAGACCGAACCTTTGGCACTGAGGATGATTACCGGGATGATGGAAATGGGTGGAATACACGGCCCGGACCGGATTGCATCTTTGGAACCGAGGATGATATTACCGTCTCCAATGGATGGGATAGAATCCCTGGTACCGCAGATGACTGGATGGATAACGATGAAACCTATCCATCCACCAGCCGCAGGCCGGGGAATGACGGGATTTTTGGAACGAAAGATGATGAGATATGGTCCAATGGGCATGACGGCGCTCCCGGTACAGAAGACGATGTGCGGATTTATCCCGGATTGGATGGTATTTATGGGACCGGGGATGACTGGTATGACAACCAGGATTTTTACTCATCTACCAATGTCCGTCCGGGACCTGATGGTGAATTCTGGACGGAGGATGATGAGATATGGTTTAATGGTCCGGATAGTATTCCAGGGAATGAGGATGACCTGCTTTTGATACCTGGCCCCGATGGAATATATGGTACGGAAGACGACTGCTATGACAACCGTAAGGAGGAAGAAGGGACCAATATCCGTCCTGGTAAGGACGGAATCTTCGGAACAGATGATGATGAGCTCTGGCTCAATGGACCGGATAACATTCCTGGAACGGATGATGATGAGAAGTATGTACCATGCCGTCCGGGAGGAGGAACAGGCGGCAGCCATGCAACGGGAAAGAGGGCATATAGGCCATACCATCTGTTGCAGGATGTAGCTATACTGACTATTTTGGAAGCACCAATAACGGAAATCCCAGCTGAAATATCTGGCTTACCTGTGTTATTGGGGCAGGAGACAGAAGGTGATGTAAGGCAAACCCAGGTTCAGCCGGAGTGTGATATGCCAGCTGTATCCATCCCTGATGTGACGGACTGGGAAGCGGAATCCGTGAAAACAGAGAAAGCCAGTGCGAGTGAGGTAGAAAAGGAGCAGGCAGACGAAGCAGCAGCGCAAGGTAAGGCCGTTCTGACAGCCATCTTATTGCTTATTATTATCATATTGGTAATATTTCTTATCCGCAGGCTATCATCCCATGCACAGAAACAAAAATGATCAGAAAGAGAGTGAAGATATGAAATTGAAGATATGTAAAAAGACCCGATTTACATTTTCAATACCAGTTCTGGTTTTGAAAAGCGTCAGAAGAGGGAACAGAAGGAAGCATCATGTAAGACGATTATCCCGGATGGGGGAATAAGGAGGGCTCAATGAAATTGCTTAAGAACAGGACGGTCCTTGGTATCCTCTGTATTGTATTATCGCTGGCCATCTGCTTTCTGGTCACCCCTTTATTTAATCAGGCCATCTCGCAAAAGACAGAAATCGTGCGGGTTCAGAAAGCCATCAAGGCTGGGGATGAAATCACAAAGGATAAGGTTCAGATGGTGGAGGTGGGTGGCTATAACCTTCCCGGGGATGTAATGAAGGAGTTAGGGGGTGTTGTAGGCGCCTATGCCACAGCCGATCTTCTGCCAGGCGATTATGTTCTTCATTCCAAGATTTCAGATCAGCCACCAGGCGCAGACACTTACCTGTATCAGCTGGATGGAAATAAACAAGCCATATCCGTGACCGTTAAATCCTTTGCTGCGGGGGTATCTGGCAAGCTACGGAGCGGTGATATTGTGTCCATCCTTGCACCGGATTACCGCAAGATGGGGGAAACCGTTATACCACAGGAGCTGCAGTATGTCCAGGTCATTGCGGTGACAGATAGTACTGGTGTGGACGCCAATACAGAAACTGGAAATAAGGAAAAGGAGAAATCCCTTCCGGCGACTTTGACATTACTGGCTACCCCCATTCAGTGTAAGGTCCTGGCAGAGCTTGAGACGGAAGGAAACTTGCATGTTGCCCTTGTGTTCCGGGGGAAGACTGAGACAGCCGGGCAATTTATTGCGGCACAGGAGCAGTTACTGGAACGTTTGTATCCTACGGAAGAAGCCGCAGATGAGAAGGCAGGGGAAACACAAGCACAGGACGGCAAAAATACAGAAGGGGAAGAGACAACAGAAACAGAAGGGACAAAGGAGGAACAGAATGCTTAATATCAAGAAACACAGCATTTTTTCCAGGGAAGAGAAGAGGGACTGTCAGGAATACCAGGATAAGGGAGGCGTGTTGGCAGTGTGGGGTAGTCCTGGAAGCGGGAAGACAACCGTGGCTGTAAAGCTGGCCAAATACTTGGCGGACCGGAAAAGGAATGTGTCTCTCCTGTTATGTGACATGACAGCTCCCATGCTGCCCTGCATCTGTCCGCCAGGGGAGCTGGAGTCCGAACATTCGCTGGGAAGTATTCTGGCCGCGACCCATGTGACGCAGAACCTGGTACGTCAGAACTGCGTGGTGCACAAACATCTGGACTATCTGATGATGCTGGGCATGCAGAAAGGGGAGAATGAATATACCTATCCGCCCCATAATGCCAGCCAGGCCGCGGAACTGATTGACTGCCTGCGGGAACTGACACCCTATGTTATCATTGACTGCAGCAGCTATATCGTCAATGATATCCTGTCCGCAATTGCACTTATGGAGGCAGATTCCGTGCTGCGCCTGGTGGGGTGTGACCTAAAATCTATCAGCTACCTGTCCAGCCAGCTCCCACTCCTTCAGGACCATGAGTGGGATGCGGATAAGCAGTACCGGGTAGCCAGCAACATCCGGCCAAATGAGGCGAGTGAACATGTGGAACAGGTGTTAGGAAATGTAACATTCCGGATTCCTCACTCTGCTGAAGTGGAGGAACAGGTGCTGGCCGGGAACCTGTTCAGGGAGCTGTCTTTAAAGGACAGCCGGGGATTCCGCAAGGAAATAGAACAGATTGCCAGGGAGGTGTTTGGATGTTAGGAGAGAAACGAGGGGAGTCACTGTTCTTTCAGGCGGAAAAGGCCGCAGAGCCAAAGACCGTGGTAATGGAGCCGCAGATGGCAGAAAGAGGAATACAGGCTGTGGAGTCCCGTCAACCGGACCACAACAGAATATCTGCCACCGGGACATTACATCATCCCCAAAAAGAGAATAAAAGGCCAGGGATGACGACTGACCGGAAGGATGATGGGATGGAAGCACAAGAGGAAGAATGGGAAGAGGACATCACTGCGGGATTTGTGCCTGGAAATGGGGGACCCAGGAATCAGGACCTGTTTTTTTCTGCCAGGGAAGGACGAGAATTCGCTCAGGTGTTGCAGGAGGTACAGGAATATGTGTCCAGCAAGTATGCCACTCTGCTGACAGGCCATGGTGACGCGGATGTGAAAGCCCAGATTAAGCGTTATATCACAAAATACATCCAGGATTACCGGATTGCTGTTCAGGGAATGACCATGGTTCAGCTGGTGGATACACTGTATACTGAGATGGCAGAGTTCTCATTCTTAACCAAATATATCTTTGGTACCGGCATTGAGGAAGTGGATGTAAACAGCTGGAATGATATTGAGGTACAGTACAGCGATGGAAGGAATGAGAAGCTGGAGGAACATTTTGACAGCCCGGAACACGCCATCAATGTCATCCGGCGCATGCTGCATGTAAGCGGGATGGTCCTCGACAATGCAAGCCCTGCCGTGTTGGGACATCTATCAAAAAACATCCGTATCGCTGTCCTTAAAACACCTCTTGTGGATGAGGATGTAGGAATCTGCGCCAGTATCCGTATTGTCAATCCGCAGAGTATGACCCAGGCGGATTTCGTGAAAGGGGGAACTGCAACCGGAGAAATGCTTGACTTTTTGGCAGAATGTATCCGTTATGGAATCTCCGTGTGTGTGGCAGGGGCCACCAGCTCCGGAAAGACCACATTGGCCGGCTGGGTCCTTACCACGGTCCCGGACAGCAAGCGAATATTCACAATTGAGAATGGTTCAAGGGAGCTGGACCTTGTACGAGTGAAGGAAGGGAAGGTCATGAACCGTGTTATTCACACACTGACCAGGGATTCCGAGAATGAGAAACAGACCGTAGACCAGGATGACCTTCTTGATATGGCCCTTCGATTTAATCCGGATATTGTATGTGTAGGTGAGATGCGCAGTTCAGAGGCTTACTCTGCACAGGAGGCAGCCAGGACCGGTCACACTGTGCTTACGACCATTCATTCCAACAGCTGCGAATCAACCTACCGGAGGATGGTGACGCTGTGCAAGCGCAAATATGATATCTCAGATGAGACTCTGATGTCCTTAGTAACGGAAGCATTCCCCATCATTGTGTTTTCTAAGCAGTTAGAGGACCGGAAACGTAAGGTCATGGAAATCATGGAATGCGAGATCCTTCCAGACGGCAACCGGAACTACAGAACCCTATACCATTACAACATAGAGGAAAACCGGCTGGAAGGCGACCGCTTCATCATCCATGGCGAGCATGAACGGGTACAGGGCATATCAGAAAGCCTGAAGAAGCGCTTTCTGGAAAATGGAATGCCGAAGGAGCAGCTTGTGCGATGGGAAGGAGAAGAGGCATGAAGATGGTAAACATACTGGCCTGCGCTGGAATGGTGACTGGCTTTTTCCTGATTTTGCGGCTGACACCCATGGAATTTACGGATGGGGTCTTCCGGCATTTCCTAAAGTCACCGGATAGCATCAAAGCAGAGATACAAAAAACACAGAAAAGAAAAAAGCCATCCATCCTGCAACGGGAGGTAGAACTATGTCAGGAGGTACTGGCCCTAACCGGGAAAGGAGACCGAATCTCCTTAATCTGTGCGGCAGCCCTCGGCCTGTTCATGACGGGAGGAATCCTGGCCGTTATGTTGGGAAATGTGTTCCTGATTCCTGTCCTGGCAACCGGCTTCCTGTTCCTTCCCTTCTGGTATATCCGGCTCATGGAACACCATTACAAGAAAGCCATCGCATCAGAGTTGGAGACAGCCCTAAGCATCATTACAACCGCCTATCTGCGCAGCGAGGATATTCTTACCGCAGTCAATGAGAATATCTACTACCTGAACCCGCCGGTCAGCAGTGCATTTCAAGATTTTCTGGTGAGGATGAAGGTCATTAATCCGGATATGGAGGCGGCTCTGAAGGAGTTGCGGAAGAAGATACGCAATGATGTGTTCGAAGAGTGGGTGGATGCAATCGGTGATTGCCAGTATGACCGTTCCCTGAAATCTACGCTTACGCCCATCGTGAATAAGCTGTCCGACATGCGTGTCGTGAATGGGGAGCTGGAAAACCTGATGTTTGAACCAAGGAAAGAATTTATCACCATGGTAATCCTCATCATCGGGAATATTCCGCTCATGTATGCCTTGAACCATGACTGGTACCAGACATTGATGCACACCCTGTTCGGACAGGCCATACTGGCCATCACGGCTGCTGTCATCTTTGTGTCTACGGCAGCCGTCATACGTCTTACTAAGCCGATTGAATATAGGAGGTAACATGATTTTATTACTGTTTGTATTTGGCCTGTCTCTTGTATTCGGCTTCTATTTCCTGGCTGCGGGAGTGTTAAGACTGCCCAGCATGGGAGCAGCCAGGGCGATTGAGGAACGTGGGAGCGGGAAACAGAAAGTTACCGGATTCCTGGAGGACGGGATGGACCATTTGTCGGTCCTTTTGGCAAGACATATCACTTTGGATGAGTACAGAAAGCGGAGGATGGGCAATATCCTGAAAGCCGCCGGGATGGGGATGACCCCGGAGGTTCATTCCGCCTTCTGTATAGTCAAGGCAGGTGTGACAGCAATCCCCATTCTGCCCTGTGTACTGTTCCTGCCTCTTGCGACACCAGTACCGGTTTTTGCAGCGGTGGCTGTTTATTTCAGAGAATCCAGAAGGCCGGAAGAAAGATTGAAGGAAAAACGGGATAGGGTGGAGCAGGAATTGCCCCGGTTCGTAGCAACCATTGAGCAGGATCTGAAGAACAGCAGGGATGTCCTGTCCATCCTGGAGAACTTTAAAAAGAATACCAGCGATACCCTCCGGGCAGAGCTTGATATCCTGACTGCAGACATGCGTTCCGGAAGTTATGAGGCAGCGCTGACCCGGTTTGAGGCCCGTATGAATTCTCCTATGCTTTCAGATGTGGTAAGAGGACTTATCGGTGTGTTAAGGGGAGATGACAGCGCAGCTTATTTTCAGCTGTTAAGCCATGATTTCAAGCAGATGGAACTGCAGCGGCTAAAGAAAGAGGCCCAGAAGATTCCACCGAAAATACGTATCTTCTCATTTCTTATGCTGTTGTGTTTTCTCATGACATATCTGGCCATCATTGGATACGAAATCCTCAAGTCACTGGGAAACATGTTTTAAGAAAGGGGGAGAGCTGGTGGATATCATCCGAAATGAGAAGGGGGAGGGATATATCGATGTGTGTGTCCTGGTTCTGTGCGTATTCCTGATGCTGGGACTGGTCGTAAATGTGCTTCCAGTATATGTAGCCAAGAATCAGCTTGACACGTTTGCGCAGGAACTGTGCAGGGAAGCAGAGATGGCGGGCCGGATTGGGCCGGAGACAAGCAGAAGAGAGGCCGTCCTTCGGGAAAAGACAGGACTCACGCCGGAGGTGGAATGGTCGGAGGAAGGACCGTTCCAGTTGAATGAGGAGGTGGAGGTGACCCTGACCATGCAGATGGATATTGGCCTGTTTGGCGGCTTTGGTACCTATCCTGTCACCCTCCATGCCAAAGCACAGGGAAAGGGGGAAGTATACTGGAAATAGCAGGATGGAGAAAGGCGATATCAGAGCAGGAAGGTAATGGCATCCCTTTGGCCGTTGCATCTGCCCTGGTGGTGCTGTTCCTCTTTTGCGGTATATCAGAATATGCCAGGCTGAACCTCATTGCAGCGGGAGTTAGGGATGCAGTACAGGAAGCCATCCTGTCCACGGTCAATGATAACTATGATGATGTATACCATGGTGTGCGTGAAGGGTACTCCGGCGGTTATTATCCGTCCGGGGGAGGCTGGGATGAAAGTCTGGACTATGGGGACGTATATGGATTCCTTGATAACCTTCTGGGAATGGAGGATTATGGAAGTTATCATGTGAAACTGGTGGACGGAGGCCGAAAGGAAGAGTACCGGATTTCGGACCTGGATGTAACTATACAGAATGTTCCTTTAACCTCGGACAGCAGCAAACGCTTCCTGGCAGACGCCACGTTTCTGATCCGGGTGCCGGTCCGTTTCGGCGGGAGCCGCCTGCCGGACATGCAGATCCGTATGAAAGTACAGGCAGCCTATACTCCCGTGTTTTGATGGGATAGTTAAAAAAATATCTAGCGATAAGTTTGTATAATAATCATATTATATTTCCTTAAAATGGAGAATAAATCTGGACTTTAGAACGTTATTATGGTAGGTTGAAATTAGAAGCAGGGAAGAGGAGGGGATGTATATGAAATTGGATGACAAGCAGAAGAAATGGATGATAATTGGGGGCGCTGTGATTGTGTGCATGATTTTGACGCTCCTGATTGTGGGCCGGTTTAAAAGTGAGCCGGCGACAGCTGTTCAGCAAACCACGCAGGCAGACCAGACTACTGTTGCTGAGCCTATAATAGAGAGTAGTGAGGCAGTCCGGGAAACGGTCAAGGTGGAGACGAAAGTAGAGACAACGGCAGCGCCTACGAAAGACCAAACCGATGAAACAGTCCAACAAATCCAGCCAGAGGTGACGAAACCTGCAAAGCCAAAGGATGAGGACAGACATGACCCGGCAAAGAAACCAAATGGAGAGACTGTGACACCAACCAATCCAGTGGTTGCAGAACCACAACCATTCCCGGAAACAGAACCGCCGGTGGTTACAGAGCCACAGCCGGTAGAACAACCAACAGAGCCGCCAATCGAAGCTCCGACCGAAGCAACGGAATCTGCGCTTCAGGAAGGGAAGATATATGTGCCTGGGTTTGGCTGGGTGAACGAGAGTGGAACTACTGTAAAAGATGGATATTCAGATGGTGATATAAATAAACAGGTAGGTGTAATGGATTAAAGATATTAATAAAAAGCCGTTGACCAACGGCTTTTTATAGTGGAAGGAGTTGAAGGGTGAAGTATTTTAAATATTTTATTGTACTGATATCCTGGATTTGCTTTACGATTAATGTCTATGCAATAGGTGATGGTAATATTGATTCAGGTGGCGGCGATATGACGCAGGGAACTAGCCAGAATAATAAGTGGTCAGCAGGAGATGAAGGAGTCAGGGTTACTATTATACGTATTTCTGACCAGGTAGTGGTTTCAAATTCAGTAGACTATACAAATAAGAGTCCATCGATACAGGCCCATTTTGGAGGAGTCAGTAAAATAGAGTACCGGGATGGTGCATCACTATCAGTTAGTGTGGGAAATTATTTGTGTACGAAACCAAATCAGAGAATGCCAAAAATAATAACCAGTGCCAGCGGACACAGTAGTATTGAAGAAATAAAACGATACTTCTGCTCTGAATATATGATACAGCTAATTTCTCAGGATACAGGCATTCCATTTGAAACCTTAACAAACGGTGAATATAAAATCTTATTAGAGCCAGTAGCGTATGTGACCTATAATGGAATCCGCATGGCTATGACAGCAACCGAGGCAGCATATTATTCAAGGATGGGAGCCAACATCCGGGATATGCTGCCTAATGTTTTATTTAAGAACGTACCGCTTTCTATGTTCTTGGAGACTCCTGACTTAGGTTATCCGGCATGGTCGGGACCAAGAGACCAATTAGTTACCGAGGACCAGATCATATCCTCTTTGGGATTAGGCATCATCCATTTTAAGGAACATGAGTCGGAACAAGGCGAAGTAGTCACCTATGATTATGTTTATCGTGTCAATACACAAGTCATTACTTCTGTTACAGTGAGAGGTAGCCAGTCCGATCCAGATTACCCTGCAAGTGTACGATTTAATATAAAAGGTAAGAACTATACTGTAAATCAAGTGTACTATCCAGAAGGAAGTGAGCAGCTGGCATGGATTCGGTGGACCACACCGGAAACACCTCAGGATATCACAATCCAGGTTAGTGGAGGTGGAGGAGGGTATCCAAGCAAGGGAACTATCCATGTTAAGGTAGTAGACCTGGACAAGAATCCTCCCCCGAATCCGGTTGCAGATGATAGGAATGATTCATATGTGAAGCCAGCCTCCCTCCCATCCAACAGTCATATGAAGGAAGCCAGATGGAGTATATGGAGGCCTTGGTGGCATGAATATTGGGTGTACCATGATGGAGGGGAAGATGAGGATGGATATTGGGAAGACGAGGGCTGGTGGGAATTTGACCAGGATTGGTATCAGGCCAGTCTGTCAGGAGGGATGGATATATTCCCGGATGAGAAAAATCCCACAGCAACTGGCGATATAATTAAAAGTGGGTATGGAATCAACCAGGAAGTTATGGCTGATGTAAGTACCACCCAATCCAGTGCTGTTACAGGGGCACAGAATGCTGTGACCTATTTCCCGGAATTTCATTACCAGACATATTGGAGATTATTGGAGAGGCTCAGCGGTGATTACCATGCCCGGTTTGAATTTAAGGAAAATGAGTATTCAACATTTAGCAGACGTACCCACTTTACACCGATATGGATGCCAGATGGAACATATACGGCGTATACCTGGCTTTTGGACTGCTGGACGCCCAAAGGCATGTTATCCCTTGACCTTTCAGACGATGTGGATATACAGGGGGATTTATGGTTGGATTGGCATATCGGACCAGTTAGTCCCTAGATGCAGGGCAACCAGTACCTGAACAGGTATATTAATTTCACCTGTTTTGTAACGGGGATAGTAGCTGCGAGTGTCATCTGGGCTATGAGTCGGTCCTGGACTACGAATTATTAGACATGATTATCTTGCGCAGTAAGAATGGGGGAAGGGTAAGAGGTAATGTTACTCATATTACTCACTGTGTATCGTGATTAGACAATTTTATAATGGAGGAAGCTTATGAAATGGAAGAAGCGTTTTGGGACAGTAGTCATGACCTCATGGCTGCTGTCTTTTCTGTTCTGCATGGTATCTTATGCGGATGGGAATGTATCCGGGGCGATAGAGGATACCTGGAAAACAGCAGTGATACAGATTCGGGCAGTCGTTGACCATGTCGTGTTCCCTGCAATCGACCTGGTATTAGCTGTATTCTTTTTTGGAAAACTGGGAACTGCGTACTTTGATTTCCGAAAACATGGCCAATTTGAATGGAGCGGGCCAGCGATACTGTTCGCATGTCTGGTATTTACTCTGACAGCGCCCACTTATATATGGCAAATTCTTGGAATGTAAAGAGTTTTACTGATTTCTTTCTCCTCATTCACACATTGCTTCCATAATAGGAAACAGGGAGTTCCCTTTGGGGGAAAGGCTATATTCCACCTTCGGGGGAATTTGCGGATACTCTGTTCGAATGATAAGTCCATCCGCTTCCATCTCTTTAAGCTGCGCACTTAGTGTTTTATAGGTAATGCCGCCAATCAGTCGCTGAAGCTCGTTAAAGCGGACTACGCCATACTCCACCAGCCAGTACAAGATTACCAGCCTCCATTTACCACCAATCATGGTAAGCGTATATCCAAATGGCGTATCTGTAATAGATTTTATGTTTCCCTCAAACTGTTTCATACTCATAAATTTAACACTTCCTCAAAGGATAGTATGCGTTAAAAAAGTGCGTACTATCTAAGCTGTTATTTATATCTTATAATAAATGATAATAGCAATAATGACAAGAAAAATCAGGGAGGAAAAAAGAGTGAGGAGAATTTTAATTGTATTAGGCGGCGGCAGGTGGGACGGTAATACGGCGCAATTGACCGATGCTTTTACTAAGGGCGCAGTGGAGGTTGGGCATCAGGTGGAAACAATCTCTCTAGCAGAAATAGAGGTAAAGGGCTGTTTGGGCTGCAACGCTTGCCGATACGAAAAACCCTGTATTCAAAAGGATGCATTTAACAGCCTTATTCCAAAGATCAAAGAAGCGGACTTGATTGTATTTGCTTCTCCGCTATATTTTTGGACAATTTCAGCCAAACTCAAGGCGTTTATAGAGCGTTTTTACTGCATTGGACAGGAAGATAAAAAACCGCCCTATGGCCGATATGAAAAGTTCCCTGTGAAGGACTCCGCTCTGCTTATGACATCTGCTGATAATTTCTTTTGGACATTTGAGCAGGCAGTATCCTACTATCAATTTGCAATCGTGAATTATATTGGATTTACTGATAAGGGGATGCTTTTGGCTGGTGGCTGCGGAGATACTAATGGAAAGCCGAATATCAAAAACACAGATCATCTGGAAGCGGCATACCGATTTGGAAAGTCTGTCTATCAAAATGAATGATTACTTGCTTGACCGTCATTAAGGTGGCGGTTATTTTCTTTGTAGGGGCAACAATTCTTATACAAGGAATGACTGGCAGATTTTAGGGATGGAAAAGGAGGACACACATGTGATGCTGGGGAATCACAGCGATGCAATCGAAGTTGTACCAGGTGTCATGAGTTTAAAAATAAAAAACACTGAATAATGCTTATGATGAAAAGGGGTAATATAAGAATATTTTTGGTGAATTCTCTCTTACTTTTTCAGATACTATAAAAAATAGTAAAGTATTGCGTCCTTTTAAACGTGTATTTTGAAAGGAAAAAAGGCCGTAAACTCGTATGGTTACTGGGTTCTATGGCCTTGTGCTTTGCGCTGTTGACATTGTTGTTTTAGGCAGAATCCCGCCCAAATCCCGCCCAAATCTCACGGACAGATATAAAGAGCAATAAGGGAATATGGGGGCAAATCTATTCCCAAACAAAATAGGGGCGCGAATGATTCAATGTCATTCGCGTCCCTGTTCTGCTTTTCTTGGCTATTCCTTGTCTTTCCGCGCCCCGTCCCGCCCTATCTCGTAGCCGTCGATTTTGGTATCGGCGGCCATGCTGCCGTCCGGGTAGAAGTAATACCACTTGCCTCCTATTTGTTTCCAGCCGCCGTATTCCATGAGGCCCGCAGCGTCAAAGCAGTACCACTTGCTTTCAATCTGTTTCCAGCCGGTGACGGGCTTTCCGTCCAGATAGTAGAGCCAGCGCCCGGCGTCGTTCTGGCCCCAGCCGCCCGCCGTGTCGCGGTCGATCACGACCTCCACGAACCGGCGCAGCACCACGGCGGCCTCGGCGCGGGTGGCGGCGTCCTTGGGGCCGAAACGGTTATTGCCCTTGCCGCTCATAATACCGGCCTGCTGGATTGCCCGCACCGCGTCCTTCATGTTGCCGGTGATCTGGTTCTCATCCGTAAAGGTCACGGCCTCCCTCGCCACGGGCAAGGTGTATCCCAGCTTGTCGGCGTACTGCCGCATGATAAGCGCCATCTGCTCGCGGGTGATTGCGGCGTCCGGGCTAAAGGAGCCTTCCCCGGTGCCGCTGACAATCCCCTTAGAGGCCGCCCACTCCACAAAGGGGGCGTAGTAGGCGGTTGCGGGAACGTCGGTGAACCGGCTGGAAGAAGGATAGCCTGCCGGGTCAATACCGGCCAGCCGCCCCAAAGCCGTTACGAACATGCCCCGCGTGATCGTGCTGTCCGGGGAAAACGTGGTTTCCGACGTGCCGGAGAACAGCCCCCGGCTTACCACAAAATCAATATCCGCTTTGGCCCAGTGGTTCACGGTGTCGGTGAACGCCGGGGCGGTCTTATAGCCTACGCCGTACACGCTGAAATGCCCCAGGTCGCCGATCACGTTTCCGCTGTTCTTGTCGTAGCTGGATTGATACAGCCATTCCGCGTCCTTGCCGTCCGCGCTGTACACGAGGTACAGGCTGCCGGTCTGCTCGGTGGCGGCGGGCTGGTAGGCGAGGCCCACGGTGACGCGGCCCGCGCCGAAGCTGGTAACGGTGGCCGCCTTGCCGTCCGCGCCGGTATAGCCCACGCTCAAACGGTAGGCCGGGCGGGAGCCGACGGCGGACAGCGCGTCCCCGGCAAGGCCGGTTTCCCGGACGGCGGTCAGGGTAATGTCGCCGGTGGCCTGTTTCTGAAGCTCTATCAGCGCCGCGAGGTCAAAGGTCATGTCCACAATGCCGGTGTTCAGGGTGACATACTTCACCTTGGCGTCGATCAGCCGGTCAAGGGTGGCCCGCTGAATGACGATGGAAAAGCCGTCGTAGGTCAGGGACGTTTTCGCGTCGTACTGCACGGCAATCCCGTTTGTCTTGGCCTTGGCGTCCCTTCCGGCCTCGGCTAGCGCCGACGCCGTTCGCCCGTCGTCCGCCGCGCCGGTGGCCGTGCCGTTCCCCACGGTGACGGGCAGCTCGATTACGGCCAGCACAGGGTTATCCGGTTTCGGCGGTTCCAGGGTGGTGATGATGTAATGGCGGCTGGTGCCGCTGCTGCCTCCGGTTGTTGCCGCTGCCGCCCGCGTGATGGTAATGGTGTAGCTTTTTGGAGTGCCGTCCTCGGCGGTAACGGTGACGGTAAACGGGTTGTCCCCGACGTTCAAAGTCTTTACGCCGGCCCCCGCAACGTTGGCCTTGGTGTCATTGGCCGTGGCGGTGATGGTGACGTTTGAAACGCTATTGTCCACATTTGCGGTATAGCTCGTTGTCGCCTGGTCAAAGGCCGGGGCCAGCGTCCCGCTGGACAGGAACAGGCTTTTCAGCGTCGCGTCCGTACTTGCTGCCGCTCCCTCCCGTGTGATGGTGACGGTGTAGCTCGCGGTGCTGCCGTTCTCGGCGGTGACGGTTACAGTAAAGGTGTTCACACCCTCGACCAGTGTTTTTGTGCCGTTCCCCGCAACGTTGGCCTTGGTATCGTTGGCCGTGGCGGTGATGGTGACGTTTGTAACGCTATTGCCCACATTTGCGGTGTAGCTGGTTGTCGCCGGGTCAAAGGCCGGGGTTAGCGTCCCGCTGGACAGGGACAGGCTTTTTAATGTCGCGTCCGTGCCGACGAAAGCGGCTTTCACGGTTGCGTCGCCGGTCAGGGTAAAGCTGGTCGTTTGGCTGTTGGGAGCGCCCGCAGGCAGGCCCGTCCACGCTTGGAACGCATAGCCGCTGTCCGGCTTGGCGGTCAGTTCTACCGTATTACTGCTTTTATTATAGCCCGTCAGCCATACCTTGCCGTTTACCGCCGGGGTCATGGTCAGGGTGTAACCGTCCCTTGTTGTAAAGGACGTATAGGGGTTATTGTCGCAACGCAGATAGGTCAGCTCCGTCAGGTTCCTCACGTCCAGCGTTCCCGACAGCTGGTTATTGGAGCAGTCTAGATTTTGTAGGTTCGTCAGGTTCCCCACGTCCAGCGTTCCCGACAGCTGGTTAGTGGAGCAGTACAGACTGGTCAGGTTCGTCAGGTTCCCCACGTCCAGCGTTCCCGACAGCTGGTTAGTGGAGCAGT
>NZ_JAJCHK010000056.1:0-19225 GCF_020554465.1 Enterocloster sp. 210928-DFI.2.20 | reverse complement strand
AAAAAGGAATCTGAAAGCCTTATATTTACTGGCTTAGAGATTCCGAGAGATTATCCCAATGAGGTGGAGGCAGAGATTCTTACAGGCATCAAGGTGGACAGCGAGGAAGCGGCGGACAAGGCAGCGGACTGGTTCTTCTCCAAAGGGGTAAAGAATGTATTGATTACACTGGGGCATCGAGGCGTATATATAAACACGGGAGAGAAGAAGGGAATCATTCCGGCTTATAAGGTGGAGGCGGTGGACACCACCGGAGCAGGGGATGCATTTAACGGCGGCCTTCTGGCGGCGCTGGCAGAGGGAAAGAATTTGTGGGAGGCAGCTGATTTTGCCAATGCCCTGGCAGCCCTGTCTGTACAGAAAATCGGTACTACGCCCTCCATGCCGGTCAGGGAGGAGATTGACGCATTCATGGCTGCAAATCGTCAGACCGCGGATTGCTGACGCACAGACACTTAACATAGGTATTGTCAAAGCACAATCAAAGCTCCGCAACCAGAGGAACTACAGACAAAAGAACCAAAGTCATAAGAATCACAGTCAAATGGACCACGGTCAAAAAAACACAGTCAGATGGACCACGGTCAAAGGAGCTGCAGACAAAAGGGCCGCAATCAGAAGCGCCATTGTCAAAAGCATCATCAGGAAAATCATAATCGGTAGAATCATAATATGTAGAATCATAATCAGTAGAAGGGGAGACAGACATGTTAAAAACAGGAATATTACATCCGCAGCTGGCCAGGGTGCTGGCGGAGCTGAGGCATAAGGATACCATTATTATCGGGGACGCCGGACTTCCCATTCCAAAGGGAGTGGAGCGTGTGGACCTGGGCTGGAGGCCCGGTGATCCGGCCTATCTGGATGTTCTGGAGGAGATACTCAAATATATCGTGGTGGAGGGAGCTGTGTTTGCTGACGAGGCGCTGACCGTGACGCCGGATTTCCACAAGAAGGCGCTGGACCTTCTGCCCCAGGGGCTTCCGGTGGAATATATTCCCCACACAGAGCTTAAGGAGCGCAGCAAAGATGCAAAGGCCATTGTGCTTACCGGTGAATTTACCGGGTACACCAACGTGATTTTATCGGCGGGATGCGCTTACTGATACTGCTCTCATAAGGGGGCATGTTCAGGAACTCTTAGCAGCAAGGGAGGGGTAACATGGAAGAAAAATTAGTATTGCAGATGGATTCGATTGTGAAGACATTTCCGGGAGTTAAAGCTCTGGACGGAGTCCATCTGGATGTGAGGAGGGGCGAGGTACATGCCCTGTGCGGTGAGAACGGCGCGGGCAAGTCCACCCTGATGAAAATTATAGCGGGGGCTCAGGGATATACTTCCGGACACATGTATGTCAATGGGGAGGAAGTGGTGTTCCATTCCACCAAGGATGCGGAGCGCAAGGGTATTGCCATGATATACCAGGAGTTCAACATGGTGCGGGACCTGTCTGTGGCGGAAAATATGTATCTGGGAAGGCTTCCTAAGACACCCTACGGAGCAGTGGACTGGAAAAAGCTGTACAAGGATGCCCAGGAGGAGCTGGACCGTTTGGGCCTTAAGTTTGACAGCCGCACCAAGGTGCGGAACCTGTCTGTGGCGGAATCGCAGATGACGGAGATTGCAAAGTGTCTGACCATAGGCGCAAAGGTTATCATCATGGACGAGCCAACGGCTGCCCTGACAGACGAGGAGATTCGTATTCTGTTTAAAATCATTGCAGAGCTTAAGGCGGAGGGCATTTCCATTCTGTATATTTCTCACCGAATGGATGAGATTTTCCAGATATCGGATCGTCTGACTGTGTTCAGAGACGGAAAATACATAGCGACCAAGGACATAGGCGACACCAATTACGACGAGGTGGTGTCCATGATGGTTGGACGCAGCGTGACCAACCTGTATCCTGAGAGGGATTACACGCAGGACGAGACCGTACTTGAACTTAAGGATATCTGCGGCAAAGGCGTCCACAACGTGAATATCAGGCTTCACAAGGGTGAAATCCTGGGGGTGGCCGGACTGCTGGGATCAGGCACCATCGAGCTGTCTAAAATCGTGTACGGAGCCCTCCCCATGGATTCCGGAGAAATTTACATAAACGGGGAAAAGAAAGATTGTTCCAGCCCCAAGAAGGCTTTAAAGGCGGGAATCGGATTTGTGTCCGACGACAGGAAACAGGAAGGGCTGGTGCTCATACGCAATATCAGGGAAAATGTTTCCTTGTCATCGCTGGATAAGATAACCCATTTTATTCATCTGGATAAGAAGCTGGAGACCAAACAGATTAACGCACAGGTTAAGCGGCTTAACATTAAAATCAGCAGCCTGCAGCAGCTGGCCGGTAAGCTCAGCGGCGGCAACCAGCAGAAGGTGGTATTTGCCAAGGTTCTGGAAGCAAACCCGTCCATACTGATTCTGGACGAGCCAACCCGCGGCGTGGATGTGGGTGCCAAGGCGGAGATTTATCAAATCATGGATGAGCTCACCAGGGCCGGAAAAAGCATCATACTGATTTCCACGGACCTGCCGGAGGTTATTGGCATGAGTGACCGGGTGGTCATCATGAGGGAAGGCCATACGGTCCTGGAAATACCAAAATCAGAGATGAATCAGGAAATTATCTTAGCCCATGCATCTGGAGGTGTCAGTGAAAATGAATAGTGTAAATAAGAAAAAATTAATCGGCCAGCTCAATATCTACCGCTCCGTGCTGATTTTACTGGTAATCTGCGTATTTGCAACCATATTGTCCCCCAGCTTCTTAAGCGTGGCCAACCTGTTTAACGTGTTTAAGCAGATTACAGTGGCCGGTATCGTGGGATGCGGAATGACCTTTGTCATTCTCACCGGGGGAATCGACCTTTCCGTAGGCTCCATTCTGGGACTGGCAGGCGTTCTGGCCTCCGGTATCCTGGAATCCACAGGAAATGCGGGAGCGGCCATTTTGGTGGCTTTGGCCGTAGGCATAGGATGCGGCGCCGTAAATGGTTTCTTTGTGGCAGTGTGTGAGATCCCTCCCTTTATCTCCACCCTGGGCATGATGACCCTTCTTCGCGGATGCATTCTTGTATATACAAAAGGTTCCCCTATTCCCATTAAGGTGGATGCCTACAAGTTTTTTGGCAAGGGAACAGTGGCCGGAGTGCCGGTTCCTGTCATCATTCTTATCATCCTCTTCCTCATTGCCCACTATGTGCTGACACAGACCAGCTACGGCCGCAGCATCTATGCCTTTGGAGGCAATCGGGAGGCAGCGCGTCTGTCCGGCATTTCCGTCCGTTTTACAGAGTGGATGGCTTATACCCTTAACGGTCTTATGTGCGGCGTTGCAGGCGTGATTCTGACAGCAAGGCTTGGTTCGGCACAGTCCACCAGCGGCACCGGCATTGAGATGGACGCCATTGCTGCTGTTATCCTGGGCGGCACGTCCTTAAGCGGTGGCGTGGGCTTTGTGCTCCCCACTGTGGTGGGCGCCATGATTATGGGTATTATTGATAATATCCTGACGCTTATGAACGTAAATCCTCATGCCACCAACATTGTAAAGGGCGCTGTTATACTGATTGCAGTCCTGGTGGACAAGAAGGTGAAGGATTTGTCGGCTAAGGCAGAATAACAGTTAGAGAACAGAGTTAATACAAATTAGTATAAATACAGAGCAGTAAAACCCGGAAACGGGCCAAAAGGATAAGGTACCTGCGGTTCTGCCGGTTCATCCGGTTTATCCATGAAACGGCGGAACCGTTACAAAATATTTTTTTAAGAAAAGGAGATTGTATTATGAGGAAACAAATTGGGGCAACTGTACTGGCACTGGCAATGGCGTGTTCACTGATGGCCGGATGCAGCTCAGGTTCAGGAGAAACTACCGCAGCAGCCACCACCGAGGCGGCAAAGGAAGAGTCCAAGGAAGAAGCAAAGGATGAGGCAAAGGATACTTCAGCTGAGGCGGAAAATGCCGGTTCAGAAGAGGGAAGCGGAAAGAAATATGTTATCGGCCTTGCCATGAACACGCAGACCAATCCATTCTTTGTGGATGTTAAGGACGGTGTCCAGAAGGCCGCTGATGAGCACGGTATTGAGCTGTATATTACCGACGCACAGGACGATCCCACCATCCAGATGAAGGACGTGGAGAACCTGATTACAAAGAAGCCGGATGCCATCATTATTGATACTTGTGATTCCGACGCTATCGTATCCTCCATCGAGGCGTGCAACGAGGCAGGAATTCCTGTATTTACCATGGACCGCGAGGCCAACGGCGGCGAGGTTATTTCACACATCGGCTACGACGCTATCAAGTCAGGCCGCATGGCAGGACAGTACCTGGTTGATACATTAGGCGGAAAAGGAAAGATTGTTGAGATTCAGGGCATCATGGGAACCAACGTTGCCCAGAACCGTTCCCAGGGCTTCAACGAAGTGATGAAGGACAACCCGGACATGGAAATCGTGGCCTGCCAGGTGGCTGATTTTGACAGGGCCAAGGGCATGAGCGTTATGGAGAACATTCTTCAGGCCAATCCTGAAATCGACGGACTTTACGCTGCAAATGACGAGATGCTTTTAGGCGCATTGGAGGCAATGGAAGCAGCAGGCAGAACCGATGAAATCGTAAAAATCGGCTGTGACGCCATCGACGACACATTGGATGCAATGAAGGCCGGCAAGGTTGACGCAACCATCGCAGAACCGCCATTCTTCTTAGGCAAGGCCATCCTTAACACTGCCTATGATTATCTGGAAGGCAAGCAGGTTGAGCCTTATGTAATCCTGGACAACCAGCTGGTAACACAGGATACAGTGGACAGCCTGGTAACAAAGGAATAATTTACCGGCATGATTTGTACATAGGAAACAGAATATTTTCCGGCCATCGGCTCATACTATGAGGGTACAAATGAAGTACGAATCAGAAACAGGTGAGTCCATGGAAAAGCCGGGTAAGAAACTGAAGAAATTATTAATTATAACAGGAACCACGGGAGCGGTGTATGCAGGATTTAAATATCTGCTGCCCCTCGTGGCTCCTTTTTTCGTGGGTTATATCCTGGCCCTTCTGCTGCGGCCGTCGGCCAGGTTCCTGTCCTACCGGATGAGGATTACGGTAAAGGGAAAACGGTACCATATGCCCATCGGCGTCATAGGCGGCGTGGAGTTTCTGGCTGTGCTGTCCGTTCTGGGGGCGGTGCTCTACAGAGGCGCCCTGAAGCTGTGCGCAGAGGGAAAACTGCTTATGGTGCAGCTTCCGGTGTGGCTGGAACAGTTTGATTTGTGGCTCACAGGAAACTGCCACAGGGTGGAGCATGCCATGGGGCTGAGGCCGGGGTGTGTGGCCGACATGGCCGGGGACATGCTCTATCATATGGTAGATACATGCAAGACAGCCGCCATGCCATTTCTCATGGCTAACTCCATGTCTGTCATCAGCTGTCTGGCAAAAGCCGCCATCGTAAGCCTGGTGGTGTTCCTGGCCGCCATATTAAGCCTGCAGGAAATGGAGGATCTGCGGGACCGCCGGGACCAGTCCGCCTTCCGCAAGGAATTCAATATGATAGGAAGCCGCCTGGTACAGACAGGAAAGGCCTGGTTCAGAAGCCAGGGAATCATTCTTTTTATTACTACAGGGCTGTGTATCGGGGGAATGTTCCTGATTCGCAATCCTTATTATATCATGGCAGGTATTGGTATCGGTATACTGGATGCACTCCCTATATTTGGAACCGGCACGGTGCTGATACCCTGGGCTGTCCTTCGGCTGGCTGTAGGGGACTGGAAACAGGCACTGGTACTCACAGCCATTTATCTGGTGTGTTATTTTGTGCGTCAGATTCTGGAGGTTCGGATGATGGGCGGACAGGTGGGGCTGTCTCCCCTTGAGACGCTGGCGTCTGTGTATGTGGGATTGGAGTTATTCGGATTTTTTGGATTTATACTGGGGCCGCTGGGTTTGCTGCTGATTGAGGATATGGTGGAGGCGTGGACGAAGGAGGAAGAAACTGAGACATAGGGGAATAGGGATCAGATAGAAACTGGAAATAGGCCATCTATGACGGATTGTATGCCATCTGTGCCAAAAAGGAACAATTAAGGATTGGGAGTGATATAGTTGGCTCATCAAATGAAAGAAAGGAGTCACAATTATGATTCAGGCACAAGCACACATCAATCAGCTTCCCAATGGAGATTTTGAACTGACAGCATGCAGTTATCTCTCCACAACCGGAGCAAACGTAGATTTAATGAGAGGAGCCAGTAGAATAAAGCTTGACATTGCCAATAACTCAACCATGGCAATGGCGGAGGACTTTGTTAGGGAAATGGTGAAAAAATCCCTGGAAGGTCCTGATAAGGGACAGCCCATGCTGATTGAATTTTAGGGTAAGATACTTCCTGTCTCCTAAAGGTAAAAAGGGGGAAAGGTGTTATCCGTCCGCCGCGGAAGCGTTATATGGCGATTCTGTGGTTGACAAAGTCCGGAAACTGACGTAAAATCATTCTTACATAAAGAAATGACCAATTCATAGATATGACATGGAAAGGGAACAGTAAGCGTGATTGCACGTCACAGAGAGAGGGCCGCAGGTGAGAGGTCCTTACGGTTGGCAGATGCTGAACCCACCCTGGAGTCCTGTATGATGAATGCAGCGTATGTCCGGCGTTAACGGATGATGAGAGAACCATAAGGGCGGCTTAAGCCCGAAGGTTAATAAGGGTGGTACCGCCGAGTCATTCGGTCCCTTGTGCACACGGCACAGGGGATTGGATGGCTCTTTTTATTTCATAATGAAAGATATGCAAGGGTCAATGTAAATAACGAAAAGGAGAAGAATCATGGCAGACAACAAGAAAATGGTAGAGGCCATCACATCCATGGATGAGGATTTCGCCCAGTGGTATACGGATGTGGTAAAGAAGGCGGAGCTTTGCGATTATGCCAGCGTCAAGGGATGCATGGTGATTAAGCCGGCCGGCTACGCAATCTGGGAAAACATCCAGAAGGAGATGGACAGAAGGTTTAAGGAGACAGGGGTGCAGAACGTATACATGCCCATCTTTATACCGGAGAGTCTGTTAGAGAAGGAAAAGGACCATGTGGAGGGATTTGCGCCTGAGGTGGCATGGGTGACCCACGGAGGACTGGAGGAACTTCAGGAGCGTATGTGCGTAAGGCCTACCTCTGAGACCCTGTTCTGTGATTTTTACGCAAAGGATATCCATTCCTACCGCGACCTTCCCAGAGTCTATAACCAGTGGTGTTCTGTTGTGCGCTGGGAAAAGACCACACGTCCGTTTTTACGCTCCAGGGAATTCCTGTGGCAGGAGGGCCACACGGCCCATGCGTCAGCCGAGGAGGCCGAGGCCAGAACAATCCAGATGCTGAACCTGTATGCCGACTTCTGTGAGGAGGTGCTGGCTATTCCTGTCATCAAGGGACAGAAAACCGATAAGGAGAAGTTTGCCGGAGCAGAGGCAACCTACACCATAGAATCCCTGATGCACGACGGAAAAGCCCTACAGTCAGGTACCAGCCATAACTTTGGCGATGGATTTGCAAAGGCATTTGACATCCAGTTCACGGACAAGGATAATACATTAAAGTATGTACACCAGACATCCTGGGGTGTGAGCACCCGTATCATCGGCGCCATCATCATGGTGCACGGCGATGACAACGGTCTGGTGCTGCCTCCGAGAATTGCGCCGGTCCAGATTATGGTGGTGCCGGTACAGCAGCAGAAGGAAGGCGTGCTGGATAAGGCATATGAGCTGAAGGAGCGCCTTACAAAGGCAGGATACGCTGTAAAGGTGGATGATACGGACAAGAGCCCGGGCTGGAAGTTCGCTGACTGCGAGATGCGCGGCGTGCCCCTTCGCGTGGAGATAGGGCCAAAGGATATAGAGAAGAACCAGGCTGTGCTGGTGCGCAGGGATAACCATGAGAAGAGCTTTGTATCCCTGGATGAGCTGGAGGCAAGAGCCGGTGAAATGCTGGATACCATCCATGACGCCATGCTGGAGAAGGCAAGGAAGCACAGGGATGCCCACACTTACACAGCTGCAGGCTGGGATGAATTCGTGGATACTGTCAACAACAAGCCCGGCTTTGTAAAAGCCATGTGGTGCGGCTGCCTGGAGTGTGAGGAGAAAATCAAGGAGGTGGCCGGAGCCACATCCAGATGCATACCCTTTGAGCAGGAGAAATTGTCCGATCAATGTGTTTGCTGCGGGAAACCGGCGAAGAAGATGGTTTATTGGGGCAAGGCGTACTAAAGATGTGTATAGAAACGGCAGATGCGGGACTGGACCTGTATCTGCCGTTTTGCATATACGAAGAATATATGGTTAATATGGTTATAATACGCGGTTAAAAATATTTCTGGAAAAGCACAGGAAAAACTGATAAAATAAGACCGTGGCAATGTCAATCATTAAACGGATATAGTATGAGGAAGCAGACAGACATGGAAATCAGAATTCCGGCTCCCGCAGAGGAGATTATTAATAAACTGAATGAACACGGATACGAGGCGTACGTGGTAGGCGGATGCGTCAGGGATATGCTTTTGGGCAGGGAGCCGGGGGACTGGGATATCACCACCAGCGCTCTGCCGGAGCAGGTAAAGGAGGTATTCCGGCGCACTGTGGATACCGGCATACAGCACGGCACCGTGACTGTGATGATGGGGAAGGAAGGGTATGAGGTAACTACTTACCGCATTGACGGAGAATACTCTGACGGACGCCATCCCAACAGCGTGGAGTTCACTCCGGATTTGGTGGAGGATTTAAAACGCCGGGATTTTACCATCAATGCAATGGCTTATAACAGTCATACGGGATTTGTGGATAAATTCGGAGGTGTGGAGGATTTGGAGAAGGGCATCATCCGGTGCGTGGGGGAACCCATGGACCGCTTTACGGAGGATGCTCTCAGAATCCTCCGGGCTATCCGTTTTTCGGCCCAATTGGGATTCTCCATAGAGGAGCGCACCTGTGAGGCCATCAAGGTGATTGCGCCTAACATGGTCCATGTGAGTAAGGAACGGATTCAGGTGGAGCTGACCAAGCTTCTTCTGAGTTCCCATCCGGATTATATCTCGCTGGTGTATGAGACGGGTATCAGTCCCTTTGTGTCAGAGAAATTTCACGGGGCTTATGCCGCGGATTCAGGGGACTGGGCTGTGCCGTCTATTCCGGCCGGAGTTCCGGCTGTAAAGCATATGCGCTGGGCCGCCTTTTTGCGGGAGTGCAGCGCTTCCCAGGCAGCGGGCATACTTAAGGATTTAAAGCTGGACAACGATACCTCCTACAGGGTAAGAACCCTGGTGGAGTGGCAGGGCAAAAAGGTTGGAGCTGAGGATGGGGGGGAAGACTGCTTGAAGCATGGCAAGGAGGAAGGCATGAAGGAAATCGCAAAGCAGCCGGAGCCCTCCAGGGCATCCATCCGCCGTGCCATGAGCCAGATGGAGCCGGAACTGTTTGATGATTTGCTCACGCTTAAGATGTGTCTATCTGAGGATGCATCCGATGACAGGGAATCCCAGTGGCTGTGTCAGGTCAGGGACCTGACAGAGGAAATCCGCAGTAACAGGGACTGCATCAGCCTGAAGACCCTGGCTGTCTCGGGCCATGACATTATGGGAGCAGGGGTGAAGCCGGGCAGGGAAGTGGGCAATACGCTGACCAGGCTTTTAGATATGGTATTGGAGGAACCTCAGAGGAATACCAAGGAGTATTTGCTTGCCCATCTGGGGCAGAGTGCTGAAAAATAGGCAGGATAAGAAGTAATAGAACGGGAACCAAGTAAGAAATATAGAAAGTGAGGGATGCTGCGTGCAGCTCCCTCCTTTTTTCAGTGCGTATTTGACGTATCATGCCCCTTTTACGCTTGTCTCAAGGCGATTACCTTATCCATGAATTCCTTTGTCCTGTCATAGCTCACAGGATTTTTCCAATTATTTCCTTCCTTAAACCAGCTGCCGATAATGGCGCCGTCCGCTGCTGTCAGTAGTTCGTTTACATTGCTGCTGTTAAGGCCGCTGCCTATAAGTATGGGAAGCGAAGTGGATTTTTTGCATTTAGATATGTTTTCCACAGATGGAGGGGTACCTGTATCAAAACCTGTGACAATGACCGCGTCACCGTCCTGGGATTCGATATCCATGGCCTGTTCCGCTACGCTGCGGTCGTGGATGATGTAATGGCTCCCATGTTTGACATTCACATCACACAAGGCCAAAATCTGGTCAGCCTTCAGGCGGCTCCTCATACGGGATACATTGGCTCCCATGGCATTGATAAAACCGGATTGGGATACAAATGCATTACACCATTCGAATACACGTATCCAGCTTGCTCCGGCGGCTACCGCGCAGGCCATGGCACAGTCGGCGCCGTTCATATGGCATTCAGCTCCCACCGGGATGGAGACTTTATTGCGGACTGCATGGATTCCCACTGCCAGGGCAGCGGCGGTTTCATATCCGATATCCTCGCTGCGGAGATAGGGGATATCCCACATATTCTCCACCTGGACTCCGTCCACGCCGGCCTGCTCCAGCATGGCAGCCTCCTCCAGCGCAATGGAAATTATCTTATCCATTCCCATGTTTACCGGGTCATATTTGGGGGAACCGGGAAGCGGTCTTAAATGTACCATGCCGATAATTGGTTTATCCACCTTAAAAACATCTTTTAATTTACCCATAATTATATTACCTTTCGTTGATACAGGAAATATCTGCCTTAAAATAATTGTAGCTTCTCTCCACATCAAGTCCGATGAGTTCGTTCATTCTCTTTTGTATTTTTATGTACAGCTGTAATTCCTCATCTGTGAAATGATATAGCTCTTTCGAGTTGTGCTCATAAGACATACGGTCAAAATTTTCATGATGGTCGTAGATAATGAGACCTTCCTCCGTTAGATGAAGTTTATATTCCCTGTTGTTTTTCTGATTGCGGGTCTGCTTGACCCAGTTTTTCCCAACTAACTTTTTTACCATCTGGGAACAGGCGCTTTTTGTTTTTTTCAACAGTTTGGACGCCTCTGTCACGGTAATGCCGTCATTCTGGCCTATACATTGAATCAGATGGGCCTCTGACTGGTACAGGACGGCATTTCCATAGTCATGGGGGAGACTGTCATACTCGTTCATTAGCTGATTTGTCAGTTTCAATTCTGTCATCATATCACAATATATTAAATATCTCCTATTATCCATGCTCTCTCTCCCTTTGGCTTGTAAAAATAATATATAGTTTTATTATAATACATTTTCCTCAAAAGGAATAGAGATTTGCGCCCCCCTGTGCTGCACGCAGTATGCAGCGGCGCGGTTGGCATAGTCGATAGACTCCTGAAATGAATATCCCTGTGACAGCTTTGCTGCCATACTGCCAATGAATGTATCACCTGCCGCGGTGGTATCAACGGCATTGACCCGGAGACCCTTCACAGAAGTGGCTTTGCCTTTGTATTCATAGATAACACCACGGCTGCCCAGGGAAATCACAGGCATTCTTATCCCCTTATCTTTGAGGACATGTATGGCCTGTACTGCATCTTCTTCTGTTTCCACCCTGATACCGGTCAGCATTTCTGTCTCTACTTCATTGGGTTTTAATATATCTATCCGACCGGCAATTTTAGGCGTGAGCTTAGAGTAGTCTTTGGAGGACGGATCTACAATTAAAATGCAGTTATTCCGCCGGGCCATAAGGGAGATTTCATCCAGTAATTGGCTGCTGTGTTCCAGGGTAGTCATAACTATACTGCGGTCTGTAAACAGATGGGCATAGGACTGTACATCCTGGGAGGTTACTCTGGCATTGACACCAAGGGAACAGACACATTTATTATGTCCCTCCATATCCACCCATACGAAAGCCACACCTGTTTTGGCATCCGTATCAACCATAAGCTGGCTGGTATCTATATGATCTTTTTGAAAACTGTGAATCAGCTGGTGGGCATAATCGTCATCCGCAATTCTTCCAATCAGAGTCACGCTGCCCCCGGACCTGGCAGCGGCAACCGACTGGTTGCCGCCTTTTCCTCCCGGATTTACATTATAATCCTCATAGGTATAGACAGTTTCGCCCATTGCCGGAATTTTATCGCAGCGTATGGAGATGTCCATAATAAGCGAGCCAAAGCAGATGATATTCTTTGAAGTTTTACGGTCCATCTTGAATGCCTCCCTAATCCAAATAGCTTAAAAACTGTGTGATTCTGTCATTATGCAGGTTTACCAGCTCGTCATAACTTCCTTTTGCCAGGATTTCTCCTTTTTCCACGAATACGACTTCTTCGCTGACTTCTCTGGCAAAGGACATATTATGTGTCACGACAATGATGGTATAATCCTCCCGTGACAGTTCCTTAATCAGGCTCAGAACGCCGGCTCCCAGTTCTGGGTCAAGAGCGCTTGTGGGTTCGTCAAACAAAAGGATTTCCGGCTTCATAGCTAAGGCCCTTGCAATGGCAATTCTCTGCTGCTGGCCTCCGGAAAGCTGGTGGGGATAACTGTCTTTTTTATCCTCCAGACCTACCCGTTTTAAAAGCTCAATGGCATCCCGGCAGGCCTCGGCCTTGCTTTTTTTCAACACAGTCACGGGTCCTTCCATGATGTTTTCAAGGGCGGTTTTGTGCGGAAAGAGATTGAAGCTCTGGAAAACCATGCCTGTTTTCTTGGTAAAGGCAGCTTTCTGATGTTTGGGAAGTTTTTTGGAAAAATCCAACGCTTTTCCATCCAGGCTTATGGTTCCTGAATCCGGTGTTTCCAGAAGATTGATGCATCGAAGCAATGTGGATTTTCCTGAGCCGGAGGAACCTATGATAGCCATGGTCTTGTGCGATTCGATTTCCAGGCTGATGTCCTTCAGTACATGATTTTCTCCAAAATATTTGTTTAAATGTTTAATCTGCAGCATATGGCACCTCCCTAGGCCTGCGTATCCGTAATTTCTTTGATTCTTTTCTTATCCGTAGGAGTCAGCATAAGTTTATTTTCTATCCGGTTCTGTACATAATTCAGGACCGTACAAAATATAAGATAAATAAATCCGACCTCGATGTACATGAGAAGAGGTTCATAATTCCTGGCAGTTATTCTCTGGGTAGTCAGAAACATCTCCGGAATGGTTATGTTGGCTGCGAGAGATGTGTCCTTAACTAGGGCGATAAAGCTGTTAAAGAGAGGCGGCACAGATATCTTAAAAGCCTGGGGAAGTATGATTCTTAAAAGCTGCTGGGGATAGCTCATTCCCAGTGACATGGCGGCTTCCCACTGTCCTTTGGGTATGGACAGGATGGCAGCTCTGATTATTTCTGAACTGTAGGCACCAATGCTTAAGGTAAAAACCAATATTCCTGAAGGCATTGGATTAATGACAACACCTACTTTGGGAAGACCGAAGAATACAAGGAACAACTGCACAAGCAGAGGGGTACCGCGTATAATCCAGACATATAACTCACAGATTTTGTTTAAAACCGGCACCTTGGATATGCGGATGATGGCTACGAATACAGCTAACGTTGTTCCAAGGGCGAATGAAATCAATGTCAGAGGTATCGTAAAAGAGATTCCCGCTTTTAAAATAGGCCAAAATGACGAGGTTAATATTTCGATTGAACGTGCATCCATTTCATTCACCCTCCTGATATGCTACTGCTGGATTTCTTCCAGGGTAAGTTCTTTTGAGAAGTCTTTACCTAAATATTTGTTGGAAAGTTCGGTAAGTGTCCCGTCTGCCTGAAGTTCCGCGATTGCTTTGTTGACGGCCTCCACAAGATCATCGTTTCCCTTGGGAATCGGTACAGCCACTGTGTCAGCCTGCTCCTGAACAGCGGCAATCTTGATTGGAGTATCGGGTTTCTGTGTCAGGAAGTCGTTAAATGCTATGGTGTTGTTAATGACACAGTCAGTCCTTCCTGCCAGTAATAATTCAATGTCCTTGCTGAAGGTATCGGAAGCAGTGATGTCCATGTTATACTTTTCTGCAATCAACGCATAGTTGCTGGATACGTTTAGTGAGGTCTTTTTCCCGTTGGCACTGTCCCAATCCGTGATGTCATTGTTGTCTGTTTTGGTAATGAGCGCAATGTAACTGTAGAGGTAAGGGTCGGAAAAATCATATTTTTCTTTCCTCTCGTCTGTTACACCTACCTGGTTCAGTACCAAATCAACCGTTCCTGTGTCCAATGAGGTGAGAAGGCCTTCCCAGGTGATTTCGGAGAATTCGGTTTTAACCCCCATTTTTTCGCCGATGGCCCTGGCTACCTCTACGTCATATCCGCACAGCTCATTGTTGTCGTCGTGATACGTAAACGGCTTATAGGTGCCTTCTGTACCTACCTTTAAGACACCGCTTTCAAGGATTTTTTCATACCGCGTTTTTTCAGCGGAAGCAGCGGCAGTCTCTTCTGACTTTGGTTCTTCTTTTGCCTCCTCCTTTTTGTCCCCACCCTTTGACTCTGCGGCAGTGTCTGCTGCGGGTTGTGTCTGTGCGGGCTTCTGCCCTCCGCATGCTGCCAGGGAAGCGGTCATGGCAAATAACGCGGCTGTCAGGATTAGATTTCTTTTTTTCATGGATTAGTCCTCCTTAGTTAAATATATGGTTTATTTTGTTTAATAAAGTATCAATGGTGGAATGAGGTACTGCTGCATTCAGACGTATGAACCCGGCTCCATTTTCCACGAACTGGTTCCCGCCTTCAATTATCAATCCGTTTTCAATGAAGCGGTTTTCGATCTCACTATGGTTTGAGCCCAGGCTATCAATGTTAATCCAGGCGAGATAGGTGGCCTCCGGAGTTTGGAAATCAATGGAAGGAAGGTTGGCTTTAAAAAACGTCTCCATATGGCGGAAGGTTTCCGTCAGGTATTGATTCAGCTCATCCAGCCACGGCTCCCCTTCCTCGTAGGCTGCGGTGGCAGCTGCCACAGAAATGGGGTTAGGCAGGTAGTGATAAAGGCTGTTCCAACGTTCACGGATATCTGGGTCTGGTATAATGATGTTGGCCAGGTGGTTTCCTGCCAGGTTAAAGGTTTTGCTGGGGGCAGTGCATGTAATGAGGCGTTTTGTATCCGGATACAGGCTGGCTATAGGGGTATGGCAGATGCCTGGGCGGAGTATGTCATTGTGTATCTCGTCGCAGATGATGAACAGGCCATGCTTTTGGCAGATGTCCACAATATGCCTCAGCTCATCCTGACTCCAGACACGCCCGGTAGGATTATGGGGACTGCATAGTATGAGAACTTTATTGTTTTCGTCCTCAGCTTTCTGTTCCAGGTCCTCAAAATCAATGGTAAACCGGCCATGGCTGTAACAGAGCCTGGAATATACGGGAATCATGCCTGTATTCCTGATGGAATTAAAAAATGGTTTATAGGCCGGGGTATGTATGATGACGCCGTCTCCGGGCCTGGCAATCAGCGACAGGGCATGAGACAGAGCGGGCACCACGCCTGAATCCACCACGATTTCATCCGGTGTAATGCGCCAGCGGTGACGTTTTTCCATCCAGCGGCAAACCGCCTTATAATAGGATGCATCATAGATATCCGTATAACCAAAGATGCCTTCTTCCACCCGTCTGTGCATGGCGGCTATGATTTCCGGTGCTGTCTTAAAGTCCATATCGGCAATCCAGAGAGGAATGCTGTTATCAGGGGCTTTGGGGGCAAATTTTTTTAAACCATCGTATTTTTCGCTGTCTGTGTGCCATCTGTTGATGACTGTGTCAAAATCGTATAACATAATAGTCCTCTTTTTAAATTAAGCATATTTACTGTTAAGTAGATTAACTGTTAACTAGATTAATTATAAACACATCATACAAAATAAATCAATACTTAAATTATTTTTCGTATATAATATACAAAACATAAGCTTGCAACTGTGCATTGTGCTGAAAACAGTGTACTGTTTCTTGAAGAAACTCCATCACAGGCATGAGTTGGGAAAAAACAGTATTGCAAAAAATACAAAGAAGAATTCCAGCCTTACCTTGCAACATTTCCAATAATCCGATATAATAACTTTGGGGTTCGCGCATGTCGCGTGAGAATGAAAATCAATATAATGGGGAATACATATTGTACGGGCATTTCCCCTAAGAACAAGGAGGATTTAAAATGAACGTAATCAGCACAGAAAAGGCACCAGGCGCAATCGGACCATACTCCCAGGGATTTGAGGTTAATGGAGTTATCTACACATCTGGTCAGATACCGGTAAATCCGGCAGACGGCAGCGTTGCAGAGGACATTGCAGGACAGGCTGAGCAGAGCTGCAAGAACGTTGGCGCCATCCTGGAAGCAGCAGGCAGCGGCTTTGACAAGGTATTTAAGACCACCTGCTTCCTGGCAGATATGGGCGATTTTGCAACATTTAACGAAGTATATGCTAAGTATTTCACATCCAAACCAGCCAGGAGCTGTGTGGCAGTTAAGACCCTTCCAAAGGGCGTTCTGTGTGAAATCGAGGCAATTGCTGTTAAATAAGGATTGACCTGACATACGCATTAAAAGCCGCAAATCTCTGCATTTTGCCGGGAAGAGCGGCTTTTTTGACCCCGTCGGCGCTCCGTAAGAGAAGGAAGAGTGGAATGGATAAAAAAGCGATTCTGAAAAAAGCGGTTAAGATACTTCTGGTATTGGGACTGGCAGGATGCCTGTTCCTGTTCCTGATAAATCTGTACATGATCAGGAAGGAAAAACCGAATATCATCAGTGCAGATGATGCGGCAGCTCTTGGAGATGTGGACTGTATCATGGTTCTGGGCTGCAGTGTCAGGCCGGACGGTACGCCTTCCGGCATGCTTCGGGACAGGCTGGACAAGGGAATAGAGCTGTATGAGGACGGTGTGTCCGACCGCCTTCTCATGAGCGGGGACCATGGGCGCAAGAACTATGACGAGGTAAACCGGATGAAGCAGTATGCCATTGATGAGGGCATTCCTTCCGGGGATATTTTTATGGACCACGCGGGCTTCTCCACCTATGAGAGCATGTACCGGGCCAGGGATATTTTCCAGGTGAAGAAGATTATTATAGTTACGCAGCGCTATCACATGTACCGGGCTCTTTATGTGGCGCAGGCCATGGGGATGGAGGCATACGGCGTAGAGTCAGATCCCAGGCAGTACGGCGGCCAGAAAATGAGGGACTTAAGAGAACTGCTGGCCAGGCCCAAGGATTTGATTTATACCATTGTAATGCCTAAGCCCACCTATCTGGGAGATGCCATACCGGTCAGCGGGGACGGCAATGTTACCAATGATAAAGAAGAAAACCGGGCCAGGAATAAATCCGGTCAGAAGTAGGATATATCCCAAGGACATAAAAATACCCCTGAAAACAGCTTATGGGTATGAATCAGCTGTTTTCAGGGGTATTTTGCAATGGTTCAGATAATGGAACAATAAGGGGGCTACAGTTTTACAAAATAGCTGGCATCCTTGCCGCAGACCGGACAGATAAAGTCAGGCGGCAATGTCTCGGACTCCAGAATATATCCGCAAACAGAACAGCGCCATCCCGTAACATCTTTTGTGTCTGCCTGATAGGAAGGAGCCTTTGGCGGAGTGGTCCCGTTTTTCTTCAGATGGTAATTGGAATAGGTGAGCGCCGGTGTCTGGGAATCCAGGACTTCTGCTTCCACTACCTCGCCCACTATAATCATATGGGAGCCCACATCCATGGAGGATACAACACGGCAGGTGAAACGGGCACAGACACCTTCTGTGGGATATGGATTATTCAGGCTGTCCCGTCCCTGTGGAATGCCGTCATATTTCTTTACATCCTTGCCGCACTGAAAGCCGAAACGTCTAATCAGGTCCATTTCCACATCGTCGGAAAGTACCGCTGCGGAAAAGGTGCCGGATGTCTCTATCAGCTTCAGCGTATAGTTTTCCTTGTTGAGAGCAATGGATAACCTGGCGGGAGAAGATGTGACCTGGGTCAGTGTGTTGATGACACAGCCGCCTTCCTTGTTGTCTGCGCTGGTGGAAATAATGTAAACACCGTAACTTAATTTAAAAAATGCTTTTGAATCCATAAAATGTACCCCTCCTGTGTTTCTTTTGCCTTTTCGGCTATAGTTTGATTTTACCACGTATAATTGATAATATGTAAGATATTTGTATTGTATCATATAAATTCCATAAAATCAATAATAATTACTATTATTATAAAAATATTATTTTCAGACGGTTTCTTATTTGGGGCTATTCTGATACAATCATTGTGGAAGAGTCTTTGAGGAAGTGTTTTTGGGAAGAATTCTAAAGCATATATAAAAGCATGAAGAAAGGACAGGCCGCGAATCGGTATGCTTAATAATAAAAAGCTTAAGAATAACAATATTGTCATCATGAATTTTACGGGCGTATATGAAAACCAGGAATTTTACCAGGATTTGGGCGCTGTATGGCTGGAGCTTGGAGATATACAAGGCACTAATTGTTACTGTGATGAGGAGGCAGAGGCAGCCATCAAGGAGAGAATCAGCCTTATGGAACCCTCCGGAATCCACTTCCTGGATTCCGGAAATTACCATTATGTGAGCAAAATATGGCTGGATAAGATAGAGGAGGAATTTGAGCTTCTGGTGTTTGACCATCATACGGACATGCAGATGCCCATGTTTGGGAATATCCTGTCCTGCGGCGGTTGGATTCAGGCTGCTTTGGATACAAATACGCGTCTGAAACGGGTTTATCTGGCAGGGCCGCCCTCCATGGAAGCAGAGGCTGACAGGGAACGGGTAGTTGGTATCAATGAAGAGGAGCTGAAGACGCCAGGGTGTATCAGCCGCCATCTGAAGAACTCCGAACTGCCTCTCTATATATCCCTGGATAAAGATATCCTGACCCGCTCCTGTGCAATCACCAATTGGGACCAGGGAGAGGCGCAGCTGGAGGACGTGCTGGCCTGCATAAAGGAGGCGGCATCCTGCCGCAGTATAATAGGTGTAGATGTATGTGGGGAGAATCCGGATGACCAGGAACAGGAGGGAAATAGGGCCAGCCAAACGAATCAGAATACGAATAGGAAAATTATTTGTAAATTACTGGAAATATGCGATGTACTGTGTCCATGACAGCAGGAAAAATTTTGAAGGAATACGGTTGCAGGAATAAAGGTAAAATTACAGAGTGAATTCGTGATTTCTACAAAACATTGATTTTGCAGCACC
>NZ_JAJCHK010000055.1:0-19477 GCF_020554465.1 Enterocloster sp. 210928-DFI.2.20 | reverse complement strand
AAAAAGGAATCTGAAAGCCTTATATTTACTGGCTTAGAGATTCCGAGAGATTATCGGAATACAAAGGAGGATTATTATGGATACAAACAAGAAAATATTGATAGGAGCCATTGGCGCTGCTGTTGTCATCGGCGGCGTTGCCATTGGCCTCCTGCTCAGCAAGACGCCGGAAAAGGCAGACCTGTCCACCATACATACAGAGGCAGCCACGGAAGCTCCCAAGGAAACGCTTCCCGCCGCCACACAGGCTCCGGAGACAGAGGAGACCACAGAAGGCCAGGAAGACGCTGCTTCCAGTGTTTCCGCTTCCATCGAGACCTATACATCCGGAAAGGTATCTATCCAGTATCCTGCGGTGGACCAGATGGATGACGCCTCAAAGAAGGACAAGATTAATGAACTGTTAAAGACCAATGCCCTGTCCTTCATAAAAGCCAATGACATCGACGAGTCCAACGATACCCTGGATATCAAGTGCAAGGTTATTTCTGTGGACCGCAAACGTCTCACCGCCACTTACACCGGCACTCTGTCCGCAAAAGGAGCCGCCCACCCGGTCAATCTGTTTTATTCCAACACAGTCAATCTGCTTCAGGCCCAGAACCTGGGACTGGATGATTTTACCGACGCCTATACCATGGCCGGATATGTGCTCAGCGACGATGTAAAGTTTTCCGGCATTTCTTCTGATGTAGAGGCCCAGGTCCTGAGCTACCGCTCTTCCATGGATTTGGATTCCCTGACCGCTGTCTTTAACAGCGCGGACTTCCCTCTGTCATCAGAGACCCAGTGGCCCGAATCCTTCAGCTATGAAAAACAGGGAACCATCTACTTTTCACTGCCTGTTCCCCATGCCCTGGGCGACTATGTGCTGGTTGCATTTGACCCCACCACCAAATAGTCCTTTAACCGGGGTTGATATCATAAGATATTTGATATATAATTATCAGTAATTCTAATAGATAAAGGAGCAGCAAAATTTATGGATAACGTAATGGTATTTGACCACCCTTTGATTCAGCACAAGATTTCTATTCTGCGCAATAAAGCTACAGGAACCAATGAGTTCCGTGCCCTCATTGAGGAAATTGCCATGCTGATGGGCTATGAAGCCCTCCGCGACCTTCCTCTGGAGGATGTGGAGGTGGAAACTCCCATCGAGACATGCATGACCCCCATGATTGCCGGACGCAAACTGGCCGTGGTTCCGATTCTCCGTGCCGGACTTGGCATGGTAAACGGCATCCTGGCTCTGGTTCCCAGCGCAAAGGTAGGTCATATCGGTTTATACAGGGACGAGGTGACTCACGAACCTCATGAATATTACTGCAAGCTTCCAAACCCCATTGAAGAGCGTACCATCATCGTCACAGATCCCATGCTGGCCACTGGCGGTTCCGGTGTCTCAGCCGTTGACTTTATCAAGGAACACGGCGGGAAAAAGATTAAATTCATGGCTATCATAGCTGCTCCGGAAGGCCTTAAGCGTCTCCATGAAGCCCATCCCGATGTGCAGATTTACGTGGGACATCTGGACCGCTGCCTGAATGAAAACGCCTATATCTGCCCCGGACTGGGAGATGCCGGAGATCGTATCTTCGGAACAAAATAACAGGAATTATTACAGGCAAATACAAATTCAGGGATATACAAACCAAAGATAAAACAGGAAGCCGGACTTGCGATGTGCAGTGTCCGGCTTCCTGTTTTTATAAACTCTCTGACTGTTCCGTGTTTCTGTTCGTTCTGTACTGACGGCTTATTTTACTACCTTAAGCCCGCCCTTTCCCTTCTCAGGTGCCTCGGGCGCTTCCTGCTCTGTTTCCACTTCCCTGGCCTCTTTTACAACGATGTTGTCCTGGCCCTTGTAGATGGAGTCAGAGGGAACACAGCCGCGTACGCTGGACAGCGGGTATACATTAGAATTACGTCCAATGACCGTTCCGGGATTGAGCACGCTGTTGCAGCCAATCTCCGCGTGATCGCCCAGGATGGCGCCGAATTTCTTGCGTCCTGTCTCCACATCACCATCCTCAGCATGAACCTTTACAAGACCCTTGTCAGCCTTCACATTGGAGGTCACTGCGCCGGCTCCCATATGTGCCTTGTAGCCCAGGATGGAATCGCCCACATAGTTGAAATGGGGCACCTGCGCCTCGTCAAAGATGATGGAGTTCTTGATTTCACAGGAATTGCCGATGACAACGTGCTGTCCAAGGATAACGCCTCCTCTTAAAAAGGCTCCGTTGCGTATCTGTACCTTTGGTCCGATGATCATAGGTCCGCCCATGGCAGTGGTGGGAGCCATCTGTGCTGTCTTGTGAATCCAGATATTCTTTCCAATCTTCTTGTATTCGTTCTCCGGAAGGCTGGCGCCCAGACTTTCGATGAACCCATTGATGTCACCCAGAACTTCCCATGGATACTCATGGCCCTCAAACAGCTTTTCAGCGATTGTATGGCTTGTGTCTAAAAGTTCTTTGATTTTCATCTGTTCCAGTTTCATAAATTAATTCTCCTTTTTTGTTTTATAGAATGCGGCTGCCGCGTCAAAATAACCTCTCATATTGTACTGGTTATTCATGCGGATGACATTGACTGTCCTGCCGGCAACAAAACGATTCAGCTTTTCCATATACTCATCTGAAGTTATGGAACCCTCCGCAACATAGGTGAGCCCCTTTTCCCAGCTGGCTGTCAGCTCCGGATTCAGAAGCTGGCGGATGGACTGGTCCACCACGTCATAGACCATTTCCCCTAAAAGGGACGGCGTAATAACCTGGGTTTTCTTGTTCAGGTTCAGATACTTGATGTTAAACAGTTTCTTAAGTATCTCAGCCCTGGTAGCGCTGGTGCCTATGCCGCTGCCCTTAATCTGGGCCCGCAGCTCCTCGTCCTCTATGAGCTGGCCTGCATTTTCCATGGCCAGAATCATGGAACCGGAGGTATAGCGCTTGGGAGGTGATGTCTCGCCTTCCTTTATATTCAGCTCCACCAAAGTAAGTATATCATTTTTTTTCAATTCTGCAAGCATCTGGAGCAATACTGTCCTGTCAACTTTTGGAGAAATGGCATTTGGGACACCTTCTTTTGCCTCGTCCCTGGACTCATCCCTTGTCTCATCCTTTGTCTCATCCCTGGCCTCGTCAAAGGATTCCTCCACCCCATTTTTCTTTGCCAGGTTCACATCCGCCACCTTGAGATATCCCGGTTCGGACAGAACCTTAAAATTGGCAAAAAAATGTTCCTTCAGGCGCTCCAGCTCCAGGCTGTATTTCTGATAAACCGCCGGAGGATAAAATATGCTCAAAAACCGTCTGCATATGACCTGATACACCTTTTCAGACAATGGCGGCAGTCCCCTCAGGTTTCCAAGTCCCTGTCCAGTGGGCACAATGGCATAGTGGTCCGTTATCTGCTTGTCATTGACATAGCGTGTCTTGGCAATCCCCTTATAGGATCCCATATTCAGCACCTCATCCGCAAACCCTGCCATAGGCCCGTAATTCTTAAGGCCGCCTATGTTCTTTTGAATCTCCTTGGACACTGCCGTGGACAGAACCCTGGCATCGGTTCTGGGGTAGGTGACCATCTTTTTCTCATACAGCTCCTGCACCACCTTAAGCGTCTCATCCGGACTGATTTTAAACATCTTGGAACAGTCGTTCTGAAGCTCCGCCAGGTTGTAAAGAAGGGGCGGATTCTTGGTCTCCTTTTTCTTCTCCTTGGCGAGCACCGTGGCCGTGAGAGGCGGCTCTGCCGTCAATAAGGCGGCCAGCTCCTCTGCCTGCTGCCTGTCCTTAAAGCCGTTGTCCTTATACAGGCAGGGGGTTCCGAAATAGCGGGAACCTTCCACTGCCTTCCACTCCGCCTCAAAGGGAACCGGCTGGCCGTCCTTACCCGGCGCCTCAAAGGATCCAATCACCCTGTAAAAGGGGGTTTTGACAAAACCGCGTATCTCCCGCTCTCTGCGCACCACCATTCCCATGACACAGGTCATGACCCTGCCCACGGACAGAACCGTAAACTTGGTTCCCAGATAATTTGACAGGGCAGGTCCGTACTTAAGGGTCAGCACCCTGGAGAAATTAATTCCCATAAGGTAGTCCTCCTTGGCCCTTAAATAGGCGGAGGCGGACAGGTTGTCATACTCTGTCTCATCCTTGGCCTCGCGGATTCCCCTCAATATCTCTTCCTCTGTCTGGGAATCAATCCACACCCGTTTCTGCTTCTTATCCTTTACCCCGGCCATCTGGGCCACCAGGCGGTATATATACTCTCCCTCCCGTCCCGAGTCCGTACACACATAGATGGTATCAATATCGGGCCGGTTCAAAAGACCCTTGACGATTTCAAACTGCTTGGATACATTGGTTATAACTTCATACTTGAATTCCTTTGGAAGGAATGGCAGTGTCTGAAGGCTCCAGCGCTTGAACTTCATGTCGTAGGCTTCCGGATAACTCATAGTCACCAGATGGCCCACGCACCACGTCACCACTGCCTGATCAGACTCTATATACCCGTCGCCCCGCCGTCCCCGTATCTTAAGCGCTTCGGCAAACTGCTGGGCCACACTGGGCTTTTCTGCTATGTATAATGATTTTGACATCCAATCCCTCATTTACTTTCTTCATACGCGCTGCCCCGGATTTCTCCGGCAGATTTCCATGGCGGCAGGGCGCATATTATAATAGTATACCATTAAATTGCCTTTGCCGCAATCAAAAAAACCATGAAGCGCCAGCGATGGCAGAACCCTCATGGTTTTCCTGCATAAACTACTATAACGACATTCCGGAGGTGACTTCCATGCCTGGAAGCTGGCAGTATCAGCCTTATCTCACCACATATGATTCATTTATCTTTTACAATGCAATCGGGGAACATCCCGATTACTTCTACCGGCCCATCGCCGTGGCGAAACAGGTGGTAAACGGGACCAACTACCGGTTCATGACCATAGCCGAACCGGAGCAGTCAGATCTGACGCCCCATTTTGCCATCGTGGAAATCTATCAGCCCCTTGAAGGCAGGGCCTATGCAACTAAAATCACGCCTGTTTAACCAAAAATTGATAGACGGTCCTGGTTCTGTACTCGTCCCCTGCTTTCAGCAAGGGGGACGGGAACTGGGGCTTGTGGACCGCGTCCGGAAAATACTGGGTCTCAAAACAGAAGGCGTGGCGGTAATCATAGCGGGCATTGCCCTTTCCCGGCATCTCATCCTGCAGGAAATTAGCTGTATAAAACTGGATTCCGGGCAGGTCCGTATAACATTCCAGCACCCGGCCGCTGGCCGGGTCCATGGCCTTTGCAGCCAGGGCCAGTTCTCCTTCTTCTTTATCCAGCACCCAGTTGTGGTCATATCCCTTTCCGAATACCAGGGCCTCAAAATCAGCGCCTATATCCCTTCCAATGGCCTTCATCTCTGTAAAGTCCATGGGCGTTCCAGCCACAGGAGCAATCTCTCCCGTTGGAATGGAAACCTCGTCCGCCGGTGTATACCGGGACGCGTTAAGCCACACCTCCTGCTTCATCACGTCGCCGCTGTCATGTCCTGCCAGGTTAAAATAGCTGTGGTTGGTGAAATTGGCAACCGTATCCTTATCGCAGACCATATGATAATCCAGCACAAGACTGTCCTCATCTGTCAGGGTATAGCTCACCGTGATCCTGGCATTGCCCGGATATCCCTGATCGCCGTCCGGGCTCTCCAGATAAAAGTCCAGCCTGCTGCCTGCCTCTGTCTCTGAGGCGGCGCAGTCCCAGACCCTGTCGTGGTACAGGTCCGGTCCGCTGTGAAGGTTGTTGGGGCCGTTGTTGGCCTCCAGCTTATAATCCTTACCGTCTATGGTGATAACAGCTCCGCCAATCCGGTTGGCATTGCGGCCGATGGGCGCGCCGAAGTGGGCAGGATTCCTGCGGTAGCTGTCCAAATCATCGTATCCCAGCACCACATCCGCCATGCTGCCGTCCTTATCAGGCACCACCATGGAAACCCACACGCCTCCCAGAGTGATGAACGAAGCAGATACCCCATTCTTATTGGTCAGCGTATACTTGTAAACCTCTGTACCATCGGGCATTTTCCCGAATGAATTTTTCTCGATTGCCATGTTTTTCTCCGCTCCTTCTCCATGCAGTACTAAATATATCCCCTTGCCGTCAAAAGCTCTGCGCAGAGTACGGCTCCGCCTGCCGCGCCTCTTACCGTGTTGTGGGACAAACCGATGAATTTATAATCATACACAGCGTCCTCCCTCAGACGGCCCACGGAAATGCCCATTCCTCTCTCAAAGTCCACATCCGCTGTCACCTGGGGACGGTTATCCTCCTCAAGATACTGGATGAACTGCGCCGGGGCGCTGGGAAGCTTAAGCTCCTGGGGAACTCCCTTAAACTCCCTGAGTTTCTCAATCAGCTGCTCCTTTGTCACCTTTTTCCTGAACTTCACAAACACGGCAGCCGTGTGGCCGTTCAGTACCGGTACCCTTACGCACTGACAGGTGATGACAGGACTTTGTGCCTTCACTATAACACCGTCCTCAATGGTTCCCCACAGGCGAAGGGGTTCCTGCTCGCTCTTTTCTTCCTCGCCGCCGATATAGGGAATGATGTTGCCTTCCATCTCCGGCCAGTCCTTAAATGTCTTTCCCGCGCCTGAGATAGCCTGATATGTAGTGGCCACCACCTCGTACGGCTCAAATTCCTTCCATGCTGTCAGCACCGGCGCATAGCTCTGGATGGAGCAGTTGGGCTTTACCGCAATAAATCCCCTCTCTGTCCCAAGTCTCTTCTTCTGGAAGGGAATTACGTCAAAATGCTCTGGGTTGATCTCCGGCACTACCATGGGAACATCCGGCGTCCAGCGGTGGGCGCTGTTGTTGGATACCACAGGCGTCTCCGTCTTGGCATATGCCTCCTCGATGGCCTTTATCTCATCCTTTGTCATGTCCACGGCGCTGAATACAAAATCAACTCCCGCCGCAACCTTTTCCACCTCATTTACATTCATCACAACCAGCTTTTTAACAGCCTCCGGCATGGGGGTAGTCATCTTCCAGCGGTCTCCCACTGCTTCCTCATACGTCCTGCCGGCAGAGCGGGGGCTGGCTGCCACTGTCACTACCTGGAACCACGGATGGTTCTCCAAAAGGGCGATGAAACGCTGCCCCACCATACCTGTTGCGCCTAATATTCCAACCTTCAGCTTCTTTTCCATAAATCATTCTCCTCATTATCCTGATTTTCCCGCCCTCCGGAACTGTCACGGAACCTGTCGCATTAAATCCATGACAGTCACATTAAATCGTAGCCTCATTGAATCCACGGTACGGCGAATCTTTCCCTATCCTATACCAAACAACGGAAAAAATCAAGATTTATTCGCTAGAAAAATACATTTGTGCGCCCCACAAGGACATTCTATCTTTTTTGTATGCAACACTGCCATTGGGTCAGGAAACCAGTGACAATGCCACCTCCATCATCTGTGTAAAGCTGGTCTCCCTTTCCATGGCTGAGGTGGCTTCCCCGGTGACCATGGAATCCGAGATGGTCAGAACGGCCAGGGCATTGACGCCGGCCGCCGCAGCGTTGGCATAGAGGGCTGCCGCCTCCATCTCCACGGCCAGGACTCCCATGTCAGCCCAGGTCATTCCTCCCTGCACCTGTTTGGGCGGGGCATAGAACATGTCTGAGCTGAGCACATTGCCCACATGGAAGGACAGTCCCCGCTCCCTGGCAGCGGCCACGGCCCGCTCCAACAGGCTGTAGCTGCACACCGGCGAATAATCGCCCGGCAGCCCCAACAGGCGCACAAAATTGCTGGTGGTACAGGCTCCCATGGCAAACACCATGTCTCTCACATGGACGTCAGGCGTCAGGGCCCCGGCCGTGCCCACCCGTATCAGGTTCTTACAGCCGTAAAAGTGAATCAGCTCATAGGAATAGATACCGATGGAGGGACACCCCATTCCGGTGCCCATGACAGATACCGGCCTGCCCATATAGGTTCCCGTGTAGCCAAGCATGTTTCTGGTCCCGTTAAACTGCTTCACGTCCTCCAGAAAATGCTCCGCAATATACTTTGCCCTCAGGGGGTCTCCCGGAAGCAGGATTGTCTCTGCGATTTCTCCTTTTTCAGCCCCGATATGGGGTGTGGGTGTGTTGGATAATGACATGGCATATACCTCCTTTTCTACAGCCGCACTTTGCTGCCTTTCCCGTCCCTCTTGGCCAGTTTCAGACGGTTTAAATGGACTTCCTTACCCTTGTAATCCACAATGGGATTCTCACCAATCAGATACAGCTTCTCCAGCTCCTCATTCTTGGTCAGCCGGATGCCTCTGACACCTCTGGATGCCTTTTTAAGCATGGATATCTCCTCCAGGGCAAACCGCAGGAACACGCCTCCTGTTGTCTGGATCACCACCTCGGTCTCGCCCTCCACCGGTATCACGGCCGCCAGTTCATCCCCCTCCTGGAGCTTGGTGGCTGCCACCACCCGGTTGTTGGTCTCAAATTCCTCCGCAGGCACCTGCTTTACCATGGCCATTTTAGTGGCGAATACAAATATCCTGCCCTTCATGTCCTCTGCGCTGGTCAGGTAAACAATGGTATCCTTGGCACCGTCGAATTTACTCAGATTCTCAATGGGCGTTCCCTTATCCCTCAGCTTGCCGGCCGGCACATCCATGGCCTTTATCTGGTAAAGGCTGCCGCTGGCAGCAAAGAGACAGATTTTATCCGTATTCAGGCATTTCACCACGTGGACCTGCTCGGTGTCCACGGTTTCCTGGTTCCGGTCATAGGTGGACTTATCCAACAGCTTACAGTATCCGAACCGGTCCATCACAAAGACCATCTCCTGGACAGCCACAGCGCTCTCGTCGTACACCGCCTCAGGTCCGTCCTCAATCAGGGTGCGCCTGGGAGTGGCAAACTCAGCCTTGATGGCAGCCAGGTCCTCCTTGATAACACGGTTCATCTGGGCCCTGCTTCCCAGGATTTTCTTATACTCCCCAATCTTCCTTAAGGTCTCCCTGTGCTCCTTTTCCAGAGCCAGGATTTCCAGTCCGATTAACTTATAAAGACGCATTTCCAGAATAGCGGATGCCTGGCGCTCCGTAAAGGCAAGCTTCTTTGCGTCCTCCTCAAACCCCGGAACCTTGAAATGGATGTTGGTCACATCGCCTGTGGTCAGACATGCCTTGGCATCCTTTAAGTTTTTGGAGCCCCTCAGGATGGCTATGATCAGGTCAATACAGTCGCAGGCCGCAATAAGTCCTTCCTGTACTTCCTTTTTATCCATTTCCTTCTGGAGTAAAACATTGTATTTGCGCTCCGTGTTCTCATACTGGAAGTTGAGGAAATTTCTCAGGATCCCCTTCAGGTTCAGCGTCTCAGGACGGCCGTCCGCAATGGCCAGCATATTGACCCCGAAGGTATCCTCCAGCTTTGTCTTTTTATAGAGGATATTTTTTATCTTGTCAATGTCCGCATCCTTGCGCAGCTCCAGCACGATACGGATTCCCTCTTTGTTGGACTGGTTGGAGATATCCACCACGTCCGTCAGCTTCTTGCTCTCCACCAGATCGGCCACATCCACCAGAAACTTATTGATTCCGGCGCCAATCATGGTATAGGGAATCTCTGAAATAATCAGCTTATCCTTGTCCGCCTTGCGCTTTCCAAGCTCCACCTCGAACTTGCCCCTGAGCTTGATTTTACCCATGCCGGTCTCGTAAATTTGGGGCAGCTCGCTCTTATTGGCAATGACTCCTCCGGTGGGAAAATCCGGCCCCGGCATAAACTCCATCAGCTCCTGAGTGGTCACCTCCGGATTATCAATGTACGCCTGGACCGCGTCTATCACCTCGCCCAGGTTGTGGGGCGGAATGCTTGTGCTCATGCCCACGGCAATGCCCTCCGCCCCGTTAATTAACAGGTTGGGGACCCTGACGGGAAGCACCTCCGGTTCCTTTTCCGTCTCGTCGTAGTTGGGCACAAAATTCACGGTTTTATCCAGATCTTTAAGGTAGACCTCCTCCGCAAACTTCTCCAGACGCGCCTCCGTGTAACGCATGGCGGCTGCCCCGTCCCCTTCTATGGAGCCGAAGTTGCCGTGTCCGTCCACCAGGGCCATGCCCTTCTTGAAATTCTGGCTCATGACAACCAGTGTCTCATATATGGAGCTGTCGCCGTGGGGATGGTACTTACCCATGGTATCGCCCACGATACGCGCCGATTTCCTATGGGGCTTATCGTGGTCCAGATGGAGCTCCCTCATATCATAGAGAACCCGGCGCTGTACCGGTTTTAAGCCGTCCCTGGCATCAGGGATGGCCCTTGCAGTGATGACGCTCATGGAATAGTTCATGTAGCTTCTCTGCATTTCCTCGCTGTATTCAGTCCGTAATATCTTTTCAGCCATGTTCTAATTGTCTCCTGTCTATGCGTCAATCTCCGCCTCGTCCGCATGCTCATAAATGAACTGGCGGCGGGGTCCCACCTCGGTGCCCATGAGCATCTCGGTTATCTCCGTAGCCATCCTGGCATCCTCTATCTCCACCCGCTTAAGGACCCGGCGCTCCGGGTCCAGCGTGGTCTCCCACAGCTGCTCCGCGTCCATTTCACCCAGACCTTTGTAGCGCTGCAGCGTAAAGTCGCCGGTATGGGTTTTCCTGTAACGCTCCAGCTCCTTTTCATCGTACAGATACTGTTCCTCCCCCCGCTTGGGAATCACCTTAAACAAGGGCGGCATGGCAATATACACATGACCGTCATAAATCAGTTCCGGCATAAAGCGGTAAAGGAAGGTGAGAAGCAGGGTGTCGATATGGCTGCCGTCCACATCGGCATCAGTCATCAGGATGATTTTGTCATAGCGCAGCTTGGTAATGTCAAAGTCATTGCCGTATCCTTCCGAAAAACCGCAGCCGAAGGTATTGATCATGGTCTTGATTTCCGCATTGGCCAGAACCTTATCCATGGACGCCTTCTCAACGTTGAGGATTTTTCCCCTGATGGGCAGGATGGCCTGGTACTGGCGGTTCCTGGCAGTCTTGGCAGAGCCGCCGGCGGAATCTCCCTCTACAATGAATATCTCACACCGGGAGGCATCCCGGCTCTCGCAGTTTGCCAGCTTGCCGTTGCTGTCAAAGGAAAATTTGGACTTGGTCAGCATGTTGGTCTTGGCTTTTTCCTCAGCCCGGCGAATCTTGGCTGATTTTTCCGCACAGCCAATGACTCCCTTTAACACCTCCACGTTGCGGTCAAAATAAAGCTGCAGTTCGTCCCCTGTCACCGTGAACACGGCCTTGGTGGCGTCGGCGCTGGCCAGCTTAGTCTTGGTCTGTCCCTCAAAGATGGGGTCAGGATGCTTTACCGCGATGACGGCCGTCATGCCGTTCCTTGTATCGGCTCCTGTAAAGTTGGTGTCCTTATCCTTTAAAATGCCGATTTCCCTGGCATAGCTGTTAATCAGCGCCGTGAATTTGGTCTTGAAGCCGGCCAGATGGGTGCCGCCCTCCTGGGTAAAGATGTTGTTGCAGAAGCCCAGTATGTTCTCCTCAAATGTGTCCACGAACTGGATGGCGGCCTCCACCTCCACCTTGTCCACGGTTCCCTTGAAATAGATGGGGTCGTGTACCGGCGTTTTGCCGGAGTTCAGTTCCCGCACATAGGCAACAATGCCCTCCGGCTCATGGAAGGCCACCTTCTCTCCCTCTCCGGGCCGCTTGTTTTCATAATAAAGGGTCAGGTTGGGATTTAAGTATGCTGTTTCGTGCAGGCGGCTTTTAAGCCAGTCCGCCTTGAAACGGGTTTTCTCAAATATATCGCCGTCAGGCAGGAAATTGATGCAGGTACCGGTCTCCCTCGTCTTTCCAATCACAGGGAGAAGTCCGTTCTCCAGCTTGATGACAGGACGTCCCTTTTCATATTCATCGTGATAGATGCAGCCGTCCCTGTAAACCTTAAGGTCCATATGGGCCGACAGGGCATTAACTACGGAGGAACCCACACCGTGAAGTCCTCCGCTGGTCTTATAAGCGTCGTTATCGAATTTACCGCCTGCATGAAGGGTGGACAGTACGATTCTGGCTGCTGATATGCCCTTTTTGTGAAGACCCACCGGAATACCGCGGCCGTTATCACGGACCGTGCAGGAACCGTCGGCTTCCAATGTCACCCACACACTGCTGCAGAATCCGGCCAGGTGCTCATCCACCGCGTTATCAATGATTTCATAAATCAGATGGTTTAACCCCTTGGAGCCCACACCTCCTATATACATACCAGGACGCTTACGGACCGCCTCCAATCCTTCCAGCACCGTAATACTGTCCGCGTTATATTGTTCCTTTGCCATTCTATTCCTCCATATTGCTATGTACAGATGCGTACATATGTTTCGTCTTATAGTATTAAACCATATTTAGATTGTTTTGGCAAGTTCCGGCCATGAGAAATTCCCGTATGCATACGGATTCCCTTCTGTTTTCGGAAGGTCCGGGAAAAATCCGGACTCAATTCATAGAAATACACAGAAATCATTACGGATTTTTACAAAAATATGAAAATACACTTGAATTTTCCAAAATACATGATATAATATCAGTGTTGTGCAGATGTAGTTCATCGGTAGAACACCAGCTTCCCAAGCTGGGGAGGCGGGTTCGATTCCCGTCATCTGCTTTTAAGGCCCTGTGTGTGCAGGGCTTTTTTGCTGTCCTGAATACGTTTTTTTATCTTCTGCTTTTTCTTTCCGCAAGACAATAACAGGCCGCCCGGTCCGCTGTGGCCGGGCAGCCTGTTATTGTTATAATCCATCTTTTCATTTTTTGCTTTTTCTATTCTTATCCTTCATGAAATCCGGCTTTCTACAGCACCTTATCCAGAAAGCTTCTGGTCCGTTCCTCCCTGGGATTTCCAAACACTTCATCCGGGGTCCCTTCCTCTACAATGTAGCCGTCATCCATAAACACCACCCGGTCCGCCACTTCCCTGGCAAATCCCATCTCATGGGTAACCACCACCATGGTCATGCCGTCGGCTGCCAGCTGTTTCATGACCTCCAGCACCTCGCCTACCATCTCAGGATCCAGGGCGGATGTGGGCTCGTCAAACAGCATAATGTCCGGATTCATGGCAAGGGAACGCGCGATGGCCACCCTCTGCTTCTGTCCACCGGAGAGCTGTCCCGGATAGGCCTCCGCCTTGTCCGCCAGCCCCACCCGGGCCAGCAGTTCAAGGGCCTTCCTGCCGGCTTCCTCTTTTCCCATAAGTTTTAATTCCGTGGGAGCCAGTGTAATGTTCTCCTTCACCGTGAGATGAGGGAACAGGTTAAAATGCTGGAACACCATTCCGATGTTTTCCCGCACTTTGTTGATATTGGTGTTAGGGTCGGATATGGGATGGCCGTCCACCACCACATGGCCGGATGTAATCTTCTCCAGGCGGTTCAGACACCGCAGAAACGTACTTTTGCCGGAACCGGAGGGGCCTATCATGCATACAACTTCCCCCTCTCTTATCTCGATGCTGATATCCTTGAGGACTTCCAGCTTTCCGAAATTCTTTTTCAGGTTATGGACTGAAATCTTATTTTCCATAGGACACTCTCCTCTCCACATACTTGGCAATCCTGGACAGAATCGTGCAGACTACCAGATAAAACAGGGCCACGCAGATCCAGATGGGCATAACCATGGAAGCGGAATTGGCCGCAATAATCTTGCCGTTCTGGGTCAGCTCCCTGGGTCCGATGACAGACACAAGGGATGTATCCTTCAGGGAGATGATAAACTGGTTGATAATGGAGGGCAGCATGGTCCTGAATGCCTGGGGCAGAATTACCTTGCGCATGGCCTTGCCGTAGGAAAGTCCCAGGCTTCTGGCTGCTTCCATCTGTCCCTTGTCAACAGCCTCAATTCCTCCGCGGATGATTTCCGCCATATAAGCGCCTGCATTAAGGCTCAGGGCCACGCAGCCCGCCGTAAAGGCGCCGCCTATATTGCTCCACTGGAAACCATATGGCTTCAGGACGCTTCCCACACCGTACATCATAATCATGACCTGTACCAGCAGGGGTGTTCCGCGGATAATGTCAATATAGACATCGGCAATGAGTTTTAGTACCTTAAAATCCGAGACCTTGAACAGGCCGAAAATAACGCCCAGAACCGTGGCGCAGAGCAGAGATATCACGGTCATCTGCAGGGTGATTCCCAGAGCCTTAAAAAATGATGGGTAATACTGTGTTATGATGTTTACAATCTGCATACTATCATCCTTTTCTGATTATTCGTTGACGTGCATCATTCCAGGGATATCCTTCCATGCCCATGGAATGTTATAGCCAAATTTAAAGCACTTAAGCATAACCGGTAAAAAACCGTATAATTGCTTTAAATTCATCCATAACCTGCGGCATTGAGGCGCCGGCCCTGCATAAGGCAGGAACCGGCGCCGGGCAGCACTGCCCGGAGGTTCTCCGGCAGTCCTATTTTGCAATGTATGTATTCAATATCTCATCGTATCTGCCGCTTGCCTTGATGTTCTCCAGTCCCTTGTTGAACATCTCCACCAGTTCCGGATTTGCGCCCTTTAAGGTCGCGAAACCATAGGAGGAACCTTTCTCCATGGGTGTGGGAAGGGTGAGGCCCAGTCCCCTGGAAATTTCATAACCGATAACAGGGTAATCCTCAAAGCAGGCAACTGCCTCTCCTGCTATAACGGCCTGATACATGTCAGATGAGCTCTCGTACTGTATTACCTCAAAACCATACTGCTCTGCAATGGACTCTGCAAAGGTACATCCCTCGGTACCAATCTTGGCAGCCACCTTCTGGTCCTTTAACTGGTCATAGGAGGTGATATCGGAATCAGACAGGACAGCCATGCCTACGCCGGAATCATAGTAGGGCTCTGAGAAATCATATTTCTGCACCCTCTCATCGGTGATGGACATGCCTGCAATCACGCCGTCGCACTCACCGGCCTCCAGGGCAGTTACAGCTGCGGAGAATCCCACCGGAACCACCTCATATTCAAAGCCCTGGTCCTGGGCAATTGCCTGTAAGATATCCAGGTCAATGCCTACCATCTCTCCCTTTTCATTCTCAAACTCAAAAGGGGCAAAGGTGGTATCTGTGTTGATGATGTACTTCTTGCCTGAGGCCGCCGCGCTGGTTTCCTCTTCTGCTGCTGATTCAGCTGCCGTGGTATCCGCGTTTGCTGCAGTCTCTGCTGCTGTTGTGCCGGCGGCTGTGGTCTCTGCGGGCTTGGAGCCGCATCCTGCCACTGTCAATGCCATGATGGCAGCCATGGATAACGCCATAAATTTCTTCATAATTACTTCCTCCTCTACTGATCGAAATAAAATAAGGGTGACTTTAATAAACCTGTCTCCCTTGACCTGTGATGCGCCTGCATCATCCTGATTACTATATCACAAAGATATGTCAAAGTCAACTTGTTGTAATAGTTACAATTAAATAACTGTACCATTTGTGCAGAAACAGGACCGCACCGTGCTTCTGCCCAATGCGGCCCCGGTTATTCCAGACCTTACCTGCCTTATCTTCCGACCATTTCCCGCTATCTCACAGGAAAACGCTCCACAATTGCCCCTGTATGATAGGCCTCCAAAAGCATTTCCAGGTCTTTAATCTTTGTCTTAAGCTGTTTGCCCACATCCGTGTCTCCCACCAGCTTCCGGCTGGACACACGTTTTACAATGGTGCTCTCCGAGTGTATGTCACTCTCCTTCTCAATTGCGGCCTCCGTGGACTCAAAAGGCTCATGGGCCGCCAGAATCAATCCGTAGGAATTATAAATCAGGGTATATCCCGCGATTCCAGTCTCTTTCTGGTAAGCCCTGGAAAAGCCGCCGTCAATGACCAGCACCTTTCCGCCGCATTTTACAGGATTCTCCCCGTTCTTGGACTTGACCGGCACATGGCCGTTGACAATATGTCCCTCCTGGGGCGGCAGGCCGAACTCCTCCAGGATGCGGCCCACTGTATCCTCATCCTCCAGCATGGAGTAATAGGGATTCTTTTCTTCCCTGTGGGTCTCCTTGTCCGCCAGAAAATAGCGCTCAAAGGTAGCCATCTTATCCTTTCCGAACAAGGGCGAATCCTGATGGAGCCAGATATACCAGCATATATCCCTGCCTTTTGCCCGCTCTGCCGGGTCCACTGCCATGAACGCCTTTCTCACATAACCGTCCAGACACTCATAGAGGCTTTTGCCCTTGTAGTTCTGCCCGTATATATCCACCGCTTTAAAGCTGCCGTCCCTGTTTAAGGGGATGCAGCCGTGATACAGCAGGTTTCCGTTGTATACCTTGTAAAGGCTTCCCTTTGCCAGCAGGAAGCGCATATGCTGCTGAAGCTTTTCACAGTTCTGAAATGCGGCCGCAAGGCGTTCCATGATGGCGTTCTCCTCCGCCGTAAGCCTGTAAGGGTCAGCCGGATCCATGGTGGGAAAATGGTTGTCCAGCATTTCCTGCTCACCGCCTTCCAGCAGTATGGTTCCCTTGTCTAAATCTATGCGGTGCAGCAGGTTCCGGTCTTCCAGGCAGAACTCCGGATGTTCCTTTATGATTTGGCCCTCCACCTTGAACTGGATAATGGATATGGCCTTGTGCATCCTGATATTCAGTTCCGTCTCACTGGGGCTGCATGCATTCGCCCCTTTGAGCTGGAAGCAGGCACAGGGATCGCTCCCATAGGTGTCCAAGGCAAAGGTTGCTAACGGCAGCAGATTAATACCGTAGCCATCCTCCAGGATATCCAGATTGCCGTATCTGGCACAGATGCGGATTACATTTGCAATACATCCCTTCTGACCGGCAGCCGCCCCCATCCACAGCACATCGTGGTTTCCCCACTGGATGTCCAGGGAATGGTAGGTCATCAGCTTGTCCATAATCATGTGGGGCCCCGGACCTCTGTCATAAATATCTCCCAGTATATGTAAATGGTCCACAATAAGGCGCTGTATCAGTTCACAGAGAGCCACGATAAACTCCCCAGCTCTTCCCACCCGGATAATGGTCTGTATGATGGCGTTGTAATAGGACTCTTTGTCTCTCACATCCACCTTTTCCGTAATCAGTTCCTCAATCACATAGGCAAACTCCTGGGGCAGAGCCTTTCGCACCTTGGACCTGGTGTATTTGCTGGCAGCCCGCTTGCTCACCTCGATCAGGCGGTACAGGGTAATCTTGTACCAGTCCTCCCGGTTCTTTACATGCTCCAGTATCTGGGCCATCTTCTCCCTGGGATAATAAATCAGGGTGGCCAGGGTCTGCTTGTCCTGGCTGCTCAGGGTGTTGCCGAACACATCGTTGACCTTGCGCCGCACGGCCCCGGATCCGTTTCGCAGCACATGGGAAAACGCCTCGTACTCGCCGTGGATATCCGTGAGGAAATGTTCGGTCCCCTTGGGCAGGTTAAGGATTGCCTCCAGATTAATCACCTCTGTGGAAGCGGCTGCTATGGTTGGATATAATTCCGCAAGCCGTTCCAGATACCTTGTCTGCAAATCACTCATTGCTTTCCTCCCTCAATACTTATATGTTTTTTACTCCTCCCTCTCTCTGTCAACATAATGCTTGTTTTCTTCGTCAATATAATCCAGGCTCAGGTAATCCTCTGTCCTGGCGGATAAATCTTTCTTTCTCAGCGCGCTGCTCACATAGGTGGCGGTCAGCCTGTAAATAACTGCAAACAACGGCACCGCGATAATCATTCCCACGAATCCGAACAGGCCGCCGAACAGCAGGATGGAAAACAGCACCCAGAAGCTGGGAAGCCCCGTGGAATCCCCCAGGATTTTAGGCCCCAGGATGTTGCCGTCAAACTGCTGGAGCACCAGGATGAAGATAAGGAAATACAGGCATTTCATAGGGCTCACCAGCAGTATGAGAAATGCGCTGGGCACGGCTCCGATAAAAGGGCCGAAAAAGGGGATCACGTTGGTCACTCCGATAATCACGCTCACCAGAAGCACATAGGGCATCTTTAAAAACTGCATGGCAAAAAAGCACATGATGCCAATAATCAGGGAATCCAAAAGCTTTCCGGTTATAAAACCTCCAAATACAGAGTGGGCAAAACGCACCTCGCTCACCAGCCGGTTGGCATCCTTAAGCTTTAACAGGCTGTAGACGATCTTCTTGCTCTGGGCGGACAAGGTATCCTTGATGTTGAGAAAATAGACCATGACAATGACGCCAATCAGTATGTTCTTGACAACGGTGACCACACTTAAGAGGCCCGTGGAAAGCTCACCGATGATTTTAGACATATTGGGCACCAGGTCCGTGGTCAGCCAGTTCTGGAACTCCGTGGCAGCCTGCTCATAAAAGGGCATAATGGTCTGTTCTATGGTGGGATTGTCCTCAAACATCTTCATAAGCCAGAGGCTCAGGTTATTGATGTTCTCTCCCAGACTCTCCTGGAGGCCGATGATACTGGTGTAAATCTGGGGAATCACCATCCAGAACAATCCGCAGACAATGGCAATGAGTAACAGCAGGCTCACCAGCGTCCCGGCCGCCTTTGCCAGGCTGTCTGCCGTGTGTCCGTCCTTGATGCAACGTTTCAGTTTTTCTGCTGTATAGACCCTGGTCTTGTTATAGATGGGCAGCATCAGGTAGGCCAGCACAGCCCCGTAGATAATGGGCATCAGTATGGATACGATTTTTCCCACGGCCCTTGATACAATCTCAAACCGGGACAGGAAAAATCCAAAGGCAACACTGCAGGCCACCACGGCCAGCGCAGTGGTGCCCCAGTATATATAATTTTTAAATCTTGGGTTTTTCATACATCTTTACTCCTATGTCTTAAGTATTCCGTCATTTCGGCAAGTCATTCACCCATATATCATATCATAAGCTGAAACTAACAGCAATTAGGTTTTATATTACAGTGTGTGTCCCGTGAAGATTTTCACGAAATCTTAACAGAGAGGACAAAGCAGGATTTTTGTGGTATGATATTCCTATCTTTGAAAAGAGGTGTTGAGACATGTCTTATATCATAAAAATGGCCCTGGACATCAAAGCCGGTTTTGAGCCCCCGGCGCCCATGACATCCCCCTTAGAAGCCTACTGCGCCGTCGGCACCATTGCCAGGGCCATGAAATTAGGAATGCCGGAGAGAAAGGATACGCTTTTTGAGATGCGTGACCAGCTGGATGGGGATATGGGGGGCAATGAGCCTGAGGACAGCCGGATAGCCAGGATACACGCCATCCTGAAAGACTTCATACGAAATGAGGATACCACGGACCAGATGATGGAATATGTGGCATATGGATATGAAAATGAAAGGTGACAGAACAGGCCACAAAGTGCCGGGGTAATGGAGCTTAAAAGAATGCACCGGCCGGAAAGACGAATAATCGAGTAGGAGGCGGTGATTAACCGCCGTCCTCTCACACCACCGTGCGTACCG
>NZ_JAJCHK010000054.1:0-21968 GCF_020554465.1 Enterocloster sp. 210928-DFI.2.20 | reverse complement strand
TCAATGCCAGAGTTTTGCTGGCATGATCACTCAAGATTCCGAGAGATCATATCATGGCTCCCATCCCCCCAAAATCAGTAAGCTTTTGGTAATGGCCTGTTATGGTTGTGACAGAACCAACGGCCGCCAGTGTGAATACGGTTACACTGACAGCAAACAGTTCCGGTACGCCGGCCATACGGTATGCCATTGTCAGGAAATGGCATAAAAAGCAGATAGCGCCTCCTGTCAGAAATGCGCCTGCATAACGGTTTATCTTCATTTCCACCTCATTTCCTTCTGCTTTTCACGGCAGAAATCGTTCATAAAAGGTAACAGTTCTTGCATTTTCCCAAATCATTGCCTATAATTCCTATATCAGATGACGAATCAGGTTAAAGGAGGCTTCACCATGGAAGACAACACACAGGCCGCACAGGCTCTGAGCAAAAAGGACGAGGCTTATGTCCGGATTAAGGACCGCATCATATCCGGCGAATACAAGCCCGGTTCCCTTCTGGTGGAACGCACCCTCAGCGATTCCCTCGACATGAGCCGCACCCCCATACGCGCCGCCCTTATGGACCTGTGCCACACGGGCCTTGCCACCTTTGTCCCCGGCAAGGGCATCTATGTATCTGTCATCGGACGCAGGGACATTGAGGAAATATATGAAATCCGTGCCCTTCTTGATCCGGCTGTTCTCCTGTCCTTCATGAAACAGGCCACCAGGGATCAGGTTGCCATGCTCCGCACCTTTGCCGATAACATGCGGGACGCGGTGCGCATGGAAAACACGGGTATGCTCATTGAAAATGATGTCAATTTCCATCAGTACTATACGGATTACTGCGGCAATGCCAGGCTGGCCGACATCATCTGCTCCACCGTGGATCCATTCCACCGCTTCCGCTACATCACCTCGTCGTCCATGAAAATGAACCGCGTATTTGTGGAAGAACATCTTCTGATCATGAAGGCCATAGAGGATAACGACCAGGCAGAGGCAGAGCTTCAGATGAAGGCTCATTACAGTCATTTAAAACGCTATTTAATCCAAAAGCTTACATCGGAGGGGCAGCTTTGACAGGCTGCCCTTCCTTTCGTTTACCTGCATAATCCAGTACTGCGCGCTTAAGGGCCAGTTCCGCCATCATGGCGCAGTGCATGTATTCCGGTTCCAGCCCTCCAAGAGCCGTTGCAATGACACTGCTGTCTATGGTGTAGGCTTCCAGTACAGGTCTTCCCCTGACCAGGGCTGCGGCTGTCTCGGCACACGCCTTGGACGGAAAACAGGATGTCTCCGTGATTGTGTAGGAGATGGAGGTTATAAGCTCTCTGTCCGCTGAGAAATAGTAGGTCAGCACATCCCTGCAGGAGGGGTCCTGGCAGGCCCCTGTCCCCATGCATGTTTGGGGCTTTCCCCTGTACTCACCCTTAAGGGCTGTTTCTGTTATGTATTCTTTATTCATCCTTCCCGCTCCAGTCCAGTGAACGCCGTACCAGTGTTTCGGCAACATCAATCTTGTAAGCGTTGCCTGAAAGGGGAAGCGCCCCCTCCAGTGCCAGCTTAGCGGCACCCAGTGCCGTCTCCCCGGAAGGTTTCCTTCCAATCAGATACGCTTCCGCCTTTTTCCTTCTCATGGGAACAGGTGCAACAGCGCCCAGCGTCATCCTGGCATCTGTAATCACACCGTCATCCAGCACATACCTGTATGCCAGGGCCACCACTGCGAAATCAATGGATTTGCGCAGCCTGAATTTCTCGTATCCTGATATGGTGCCTGCTGCGTCCCATGGAATCTGTATCTCCAGGATAAGCTCCCCCTTAAGCAGGGTGTCGGAAATACGTGTATGGGAGGTCAGAAGCTCCTGCGCCCCCAGAGTCCGCAGGTTTGTGCGGATAACTGCATCCGATGCCAGAAGCGCGGTTGCCATGTCGCTGGGATTCACGGCCAGACAGCCGCAGTTCATGCACCGTCCCGCCTCGCTGTTCAACATGTTGTACGAGTATCCCTTACGGTCTTCCCGGTTCACCCCACGCTCTCCGGCCGGCAGCAGGTCCGGCTCATTGGAGCAGCTGATGTTCCCGCACTCCGGAAGGAAACCCGCCAGCCCCTGGCGGCATTCACCTGTCTCAACAGAAAGTGGCGCTCCCTCCATATGGCGGTTCATCATGACAGCCGCCTCACGGCCGCCGGCCAGTGCCCTTACAACCGTGGCCGGTCCTGTGGTCACATCGCCGGCGGCAAATATTCCCTCCTGGTTGGTGCTGTGGTCCTCACTGGCCTTTATTCTTCCCCGGTCCGTCTCAACCCTGCATACACTGTCCAGGAAGCTCAGGTCAGATCGCTGTCCCACTGCCATAAACACCACATCCGCCTTTTCTTCCATCTGTCTGGCTTCATCATAGACAGGTGCAAAGCGTCCTTCCCCGTCCAGTGTGGAGACACACGCCTTAAACCGGACGCCTGTTATCCTGTCCTCCTCCGGCGATACGGATTCCTTAAGGATTTCCATGGGGCCCCAGCCGTTCTTAATCTCAATCCCCTCCTCCAGGACCCGTTCTATCTCCTCCCTGCCTGCTGGCATCTGTTCCCTGGATTCCAGGCAGATCATGGTGACCTTTGGCACACCCAGGCGCTTTGCCGTGACAGCCACGTCCACAGCCACATTGCCTCCGCCTACCACCACAACCTCTGAACCGGGCCGCTCATGGATATAGCTGTTTACCTCCACCAGGAAATCCAGGCCGAACCGTGTCAGCTCCTCACCTGAAATTCCAATTAACGGACGCTTCCATGCACCGGTATCCAGCAGCACACTGTCATTTTCACTGCGTATGGTCTCCAGCTCAATATCCTCTCCCACCTTTGTGTTAAACACAAAATGGACTCCCATGCCTTCCAGAACGGATACAAACTTCTGCACGATTTCCTTTGGCAGGCGGTAGGCCGGGATGGCATAGGCCAGACATCCGCCGGCCTCCTTCATGCGCTCGTACACAGTGACCCCATAACCGCTCTCTCTCAGATAATAGGCTGCTGCCAGTCCGGCGGGACCGGATCCGACAATGGCGGCCCTCTTTCCATTTTCCTGTTTTGGCGCCTTCATGAACCGCTCATGGTGTTCCAGAATATAATCCCCCACATAGCGCTCCACCGCGCCTACATTGACACGCTCATCGTACTGCTCCCTGTTGCATTTTTCCTGACAGAAATGGGCGCATACCCGGCTGGTGATGGCCGGCATGGGATTGGCTCTCAGGATGATGCGGGCCGCCTCGTCCACATCTCCTTCCCTCAGCTTTTCCATATAGGCGGAGATGTCCGTATGGGCCGGACACCCCTGTGTGCACGGAGTCATGCACACCTTGGCTGCCCCAAAGATGGAATGGTACCGGTTCTCCCCCATCATGGCGGAGCAGAGATGTCCCTCTTTTCTGGCACAATTCACCCGTCCGCCCAGGCTGTCCGGATACCGGTAGTACCAGCACCGCACATCCTGACACAGGTTGCCGCCTATGGTTGCGGTGTTTCTCAGGTTGGGGGATGCCACGCTTTCGGCTGCCTGGGCAATCATGGGATTCTTCTCCTTTACAAGGGCTGAACGTGCAATGGTATTCAGTGTGGTCATTGCCCCTATGAGCAGGCTGCCATGCTCCTCCCGTATATAGTCCAGGCCTTCTATTCCCTTAAGGCTGACCACCCGTTTTGGGTATTCCGGCAGAATTCGGTTTCTCATAAGGTCAATCAGGTCTGTCCCGCCGGCGCAGGCAGCCGTATGCTCCCCCTTTAACAGCTCACTGGCAAGGGTAACGGTTGACGGTTTTATATATTCAAAATTTTTCATTATGCCCTGTCCTCCTTTTCCTTTAACGCTGCAAGTACTTTTGCAGGCAGGTATGGGTATTCCTCCAGTTCAATGCCGCAGGCATTATAGACAGCCATGGTGATGGCCGGCCCGGACGGCGATATGATGGGTTCCCCGATTCCCATTGCCCCAAAGGGGAAGTCACTTTCCCGCCCCTTTGTGGACTCCAGGCACACATGGTCATGAGGCGGCGCCTCGTTGAAGGTTCTGGCCTTGTACTCAATCAGGTTGGGGTTGAGCACCTTATTGTCCCATTTATCCCAGACCGTCTCCTCCCGGATGGCCACGTCCAGCCCAGCGAAGAAGGAGGTCATCTGGTTATAGGCAGCCCTTGGGTTCATGATGGTCCCTGCGTCCGATCCTCCAAAATGGTCGGTTATCTCTATCAGCCCTGTCTCTGTATCCACTGCCACCTCAACGAACTGTACATGCATGATGGTGGCATTGTCGATGCCGGGCCAGTGTCCGGTTCCGCTTAAGCTGTCCGGATATATGAGAATTTCATGAAGGTCGTGTACCTCCTCCGGATTTGACAGGCGCTTAAGCATACCGTCCTTAAAGTCCCAGTCGGATGCCGGTATTCCCAGCCGTTCCTCTGCCAGTTGGAACAGGTTTTTCTTTAAATCCCTGGCTGCCCTCTGGGCGGAGATGCCGCCGGAGTAGGTGCTTCTGGAGGCAATGCTTCCAAAATCCAGAGGTGCTGCGCTGGTGTCCGAAATACTTACCCGCACCCGGTCCACCGGTATGCAAAGTTCCTCTGCCACGATCTTGCGGTATACGTCCCGGACCCCGCTGCCGAATTCCGTCATAACGGTCTGAATCATGACTCCCCCTGCGCTGGTCATGGTCACATTGGTATTGGAGGCCATGCCGCCGATATCCGAGTGTCCTGACAGTCCCATGCCCACGCCGTACCGCCTGCTTCCGTCAGCTCTGCTGGGAATGCCCCATCCCTTGAAACGGTCCTTCCATCTGAATCCCTCTGCCGCAGCATGGATGGTGTCCTTCCAGTCAGGGGACGCATTATACTGCCACGGTTCCTTCTGGTTCAATGCATTGTAATACCGCTCTCCGTGACGCAGCACATTCTTCTCATAATACACCACCGGGTCAAGCCCCAGGCCGATGCACGCCCTCATGATTGCCCGGTTTACCAGGGCAGAGGATTCCATGTATCCGTATCCCCTAAAGGATCCGGAGGGAACCTTGTTGGTCACTACCACAGTACCCTTGTACCGCTTGTTATCCGTCTTGCACAGAAGGGGCAGACTGGCCGTGCCCACAGATAGCATGTTTTCCTGGGTGGAGGCACAGACGCCTGCATCCGCATACTGGGTCATCTCAATGGCGGTTGCCAGTCCTTCCCGGTTCACCCCAAGCCTGACATGGGATTTGGTGCACATGCGCGTCTGGTGGCATGCAAAATGTTCTTCTTTTGTATAAGAAAACATCACAGGCCGTCCGGATGCCTTTGCCATGATGGCGGTCAGCACCGGCGGAACCACATTGCCCACAAACAGCTTGGAACCAAAGCTTCCCCCCACACAGGGAGCCACGATGCGCACCCTCTCATAGGGAATGTCCAGGGACGCAGCCACATAAGTCTGGCAGTTGGACGGTGCCGCGATGGATCCGTAGATGGTCAGCATATCATCATTCCACTGTGCAATACACACAGGGGCTTCCGCCGGCATGGCGTTCTGGCCGCTTTTAATCTCCCCGTCCATTTCCACAATGATATCCGCCCGGGCAAATCCTGCTTCCGGATCACCCACCTTAAAATCAAGGTCATCCAGTCCCGGAAAGATAGGGGGCGCTATATTGCCCGGAAACACATCATAGAGCTGGGGCGCGTCCGGCGCCAGCGCTTCATCAATGGTGAATACCGGAGGCAGTTCCTCATACTCCACTTCAATCAGTTCCATGGCATCCAATGCAATGTCCTCTGTGTCCGCCACCACCAGGGCCACCGGGTCCCCCACAAACCGGACTGTTTCATTCAACGGCCGGTAGTGGGGCGCCGGAGTCATTTGGTTTGTAATATAGATGTTGTCCGGTATGTCCTTGTATGTAACCACAGCATGGACCCCGTCACAGGCCTTTGCCCTGTCCACATCAATCCTGGTAATACGCGCATGGGGGTAAGGGCTTCTGAGCACCTTGCCGTAAACCATTCCTGTCACCCGCAGGTCATCCGTAAACACAGCCTTCCCGGTGACAATGTCATCTGCTATGATACGCTTGATTTCCCTGCCAACTACCTTGTAATCCTGGTTCATTCTTCACTCCTCCTTTTCTCCACATAAGCCATGATGCTCTCCACTGCCGTGTAATGGGTCCCGCAGCGGCAGTAATTGCCGGCCAGCGCATCCCGGACCTCCTCCTCAGTGGGGCAGGGCTTCTCATCTAACAGGGCCCTGGCTGTCATAATAATGCCCGATGTGCAGAATCCGCACTGGAATCCGCAATTGTCCACAAAAGCCTGCTGCAGCCCGGTTAAGCCCCCTGTCTCCGGGTCCGCCAGCCCTTCAATGGTGGTGATGCTGCTTCCGTCACAGTCCATGGTAAGCACCATGCAGGAAGTAACCGCACGGCCATCCATGATTACCGTACAGCAGCCGCAGGCCCCCTGCCCGCATCCCAGTTTCAGGCCCATAAGATGAAGCCGGTCCCTCAGTGTGTGGGCCAGGGTTTCAGACTGGGGCATATCCCCCCTGTTGTTTCCCACGGGTATCTCATATTCCCTGCGGTTCACCGTAAGCGTGATGAATTGTTGAAGCTTTTCTTTCATAGCTGCCTCCTTTATTTTTATGTGTTTCTTTTGGTATACCATTTATTTTGAATTTTTATCGTTTTTTCTCGGTTATTTTTTAAAATATGCACTATATTTATTTTATATTATTGTATAATATAGTTATTTTTAATAATTTATGGTATACCAAAATACTATCATCCCTTTCAGCAAATGTCAATTGTACACTCCTCTGTTTCGATATACTACTTTAAACATAACGAATACAGTATACGGCAGTCCGGCCTATGAACCGTATTTAACAGTTCTTCCTGATTTATGCCGGGTTACTGTCATAGGCATCTTTCACAAACAGTTGTTAAACAAAATTATTTATTATTTTTCCATTTCGTCTAACATTTCATAAATAAAAATTGAGATTTTCTGGCTTTTATATTATAATAAAAGAAATGCGAATGCAGACAACTGCTGTCTGCATATGACAAAGGAGGAAACAATCATGGGTTTGTTTCAGCATAAAAAAGAAAAAGGGACAGCAGAGCTTCCGCCTACACCACCTGTCCTTACCCCCACGGAACCGGATGCTGCCAGCGAGGGCCGCGCAGCCTGCATGAACAGGCTGGAGTCCGTACTGGGCGCCCCTTCGTCCAAGGGAGTGGTTCTAAAACTCTATCTGGAGAATTTTAAGAGTCTGAATAAGACGTTCGGATATGATTACTGTGAGGAGCTTCTTTCCCAGATAAAAAGCTATCTGAAGGAAGTGGCTGAGGGCAATATCTACCGTTACATAGGTGTGGAATTCATCATTATATTGGAACAGCTTTCAGAAGGGAAGGCCTGCGACCTGGCTGATGAGATTCTGGAACGCTTCGGAAACGTTTGGAAAATCCGCGGCGTGGACTGTCTGTGTTCCGCACAGATAGGTCTCTGCTCCTACCCCGGTCATGCCACCAGCACAGATGAGCTGCTTAAGCGCCTGGACCTGGCCGTGTCTGCTGCCTCTGACTGCGGACCCAACCAGATGGCAGTATATGACAGCAACATGCATACCCAGTTCGTCCGCCGCCAGGCCGTTGCCATGTACCTTCAGACAGCCCTGGAAAAGAATGAGCTGGAGGTCCGCTACCGTCCCACCTATAACCTGAAGGAAGGCCGCTTTACAAGGGCTGATTCCTATATGAGAATATTCATTCAGGGCATCGGGCTGGTGGGTGCAGCTGAGTTTATGCCCATAGCCGAGGATTCAGGCCAGATCAGGGCCATTGGCTACTACGCCCTGGACCATGCCGGCAGATGCATCAGCGAACTGATGAATACGGGAAGGGAATTTGACTCCATCTGTATCCCTGTTTCCCCGGTGCTTCTTGTACAGGAGGATTTTCTGGATCAGGTCACAAAGGTCCTTGAGACCTACCAGATACCCAAGGGCAAGCTGGCCCTGGAGGTGGATGACAGCGCCCTGTCCAATGTATATCTGAACGTAAACATCACCATGCAGGAGCTCTCCGACATGGGTGTGGAGCTGGTACTCAACAACTTCGGTTCCGGATGCGCTCCTGTCAGCAGTATCCTGGACCTTCCCATCAATACAGTAAAGCTGGAGCGCATGTTTGTATGGCAGCTGGAGACCAATCCAAAATCAGCCTCCATTGCAGGCGGACTGATTCAGATTGCCAGGGAACTGGGTATCCATATCATCGCTGAGGGTGTGGAGACAGAGAACCAGCTGAACGCACTGAACAACTATCAGTGCGAGTATCAGCAGGGCTTCTACTACGCTCCCACCATGGAGCAGGACGTGCTCATAAAGGTCATGGGAACTACGCTGGATGAGTCCAGGGTTACCATTGAGGAAGAGAAGCTTAAAATGAAGATGTAACAATAATCCTTGCAGGAAATAAATGCAAGAAAACGCAGGTTCCGTTTTAACGGTTCCTGCGTTTTGCATTGTTATTGTTATCATTATCAGATATTGTATTACGGCTTCCACTGGGCATAAATGGATTCATTGATTCCTGAATGTATGGTCAGCTCACTGTGTCCATCCTTTACCAGCTTAACCCTCCTGTTGCCATACAGGAAGCAGCGCTCCTGCACTATCTGGTTCATATTGGCAAACAACTCCTCATAGATATCCGTAATTTCTCCACCTATGTAAATGTATTCAGGGTCCATCATGGTAATCAGAACAGAAATCAATCTGCCCAAATATCCGGCGGTCTCGTGAATCAGATGAACGGCTTTTTCATCCTCTTTCTTTGCGTCTGCAACCAGCTGATTCCAGGCCCCCAGGACATCCTCCTGTTCCTCTCCCCAATATTCTGCCACGATATCAGGAATGGCAAGTTCATTCTCAATACATCCATACGCCCCGCATTCAGAACAGTATTTACGGGGATTTCCCAGCGGCGTATGGGCCACCTCACCGCCATACCCGTGATGCCCCCTTAACAGGGAACCTTCGCATATAATTCCGACGCCCACTCCCTCAGAGATATGGAGGTAGACAAGATTTCTGCACTCCGCAATGGTATGCTTAAGGCTTAAGGCACAGAGATTGGCCTCATTATCAACATAGCCCGGAAGCTGGAAGGCTTTCTCTACAATGGCTTTGAGAGGTACGCCCTCATACATCTTTACCGCACAGTTTACAAGTGTCTGAGTAGCCAAATCAAAGATTCCTGAAACAGCCACCCCCACACCGATGTACACGTGATTGGAGTTTTCCCTTGCAATCTCATCAAATCTTTTCCTGGCGTAGTCAATAACCTCCTCAGGGGCGTCCAAACCAGATATATCATATTTTTGATGGAACACAATCTCATTTCTGATATTCAGCACCGCAATTCCCAGCACACCTTTCATCTGCAGGTTCAGACACACCGTACAGAACCTGTTATATGCCAGATTAACCGTGGATGGAGTCCTTCCTACCGACATGGAGTTTTTTTTAACGATTTCAACAATTCCCCTCTCCAATAACTCATTGCACAGATTGGAAACCGTGGCAAAGCTCAATGCTGTTCTGTCAGCTATATCACGCTTTGTAAGACCGCTCTCCCCTGCTGAAAACCTCAGCACATTCACAATACTCTTAACATTGTGCTGTTTAATATCCATTACGTCCAAAGATTCCATCGTTTTCTCCATCTATCCTCTTAATTTACTGCTGGAGGATTCTGATATTTTGCCAATACGGCCTCGTCCTTTAACATCTCACCTGTCAGCAATGAGCTGCCTCCGTAGATGATAGGAGGAACATGTCCAAATGGCGGATTTGCTGATGGGATTTCTGTGGGATGTGCCGCTGCATATGCCAGCATCATCGCCTCATACCCAATCAGATATGGGTCATCCACGATTGTCCCTTCAATATCCCCAGCCTGCAGCAGTTCAATGACCGCTGAACTGTAATCACTTCCAATTATAACAATATTTTCTAAAATATTCAATGTTCTAGCTGCCGCTGCCGCTCCTGGCGCCCCATATCCATGGGTACTGAATATTCCCTTAATCTGAGGGTTGGCCTGAAACAGAGCCGCGCATACGGTTTCCGACTTTGCAACGTCTCCCTCATCGTTTAATTCGGATACAACCTGAACCCCCGGCGCATTCTCAGCCAGCCATTCCTTAAAACCTGCTGCCCTCTCTTCCTGGGCAATGGAGCCCGGAACCAGACATATGGCGACCTGTCCCTCTCCTCCAATCATCTCAGACATGGCTTTTGCTGCATTGGCTCCAAAATCATAGTTATCTGTGCCCACATAGGACAGCCTGCCGCTGTCAGCAGCATCACTGTCAAAACCAATCACAGGAACTCCGGCACTTAGTGCTTTTCCTATGGCCGAATTCAAGGTTGTCTCATCTGCCGCGGATACCAGTATTCCTGCTGGTTTCTTGGCCGTCACCTGTTCCACTGCCCTTGCTTCCAGCGACGCATCCCACTCCGCAGGTCCCTGAAGCTCCACTGTTATATGACTTCCAAGCAGCTTTGCCGCATCCTTCATACCTGCGTAGCACCAGTTGAAATATTCCGCTCCCTTTGTAAAGACCACCATGGAGTACAGTTCATTTTCCCTGGCAGCAGATGAATCCTGTCCGGCCGGCGCCGCTGCCTTTGATGTTTCGCTGCTGCATCCCGCTACACTTGCCAGCATAATTCCAGCCATACACAATGCGATTATTTTCTTCATGTAATTCTCCTCCTTTTATGAATGCCTCTTTTTTAATATGTTCATCCCCTCGCTCATCAGCACTGCCGCAATCAGAAACGCTCCCGTCACCACATCCTGATAATACGTGGAAATCCCGCTCATGACAAATGCATTGTAAATCATGGCCATGAACAGTGTCCCCAGCAAGGTTCCTGTAACCGATCCATATCCTCCGTGGGTCAGGCTTGTCCCGCCTATTGCCACTGTTGTGATTACTCTCAGGTCCGCATTGGTGCCATAGCTGTAGCTTGCGCTGCTGTAGGTCATGGCTGTCAGGATTCCGGCTGCCGCTGCCAGAACAGCAGATATGATGTATACATTCCGGTATACCCCTTCCACCTTTATTCCGGACAGACGGGCCGCTTCTTCATTTCCGCCCACAAAATATATCTGCTGGAATGATTTTTTGTTTTTAGAAAAGTAAATAAAAACAGCTGCCAGCAGGATGTACACAATCCAGCTCAAAGGCATTCCTGCTATCCTGCGTGTACTCCAGGCTGAAAATCCTTCTGAAAAATTAGAAATCGCGCTTCCGCCGGTAAGTGTCAGATTCAGTCCCTTTAAAACTGCCGCAATGGCCATTGTCACTACCATGGGATGCAGATTCAGCTTTTTTCTAAAAAGGTTTGTCAGGCAACCAATCCCCGCTGCCGCTGCCAGAACCAGCATTATAGCTGCCGCAAATGGAACTCCCCGTATCATGAACAGCGCAAGAACGATAGAAGAAAAGGGAAGGACACCTGCCACAGTCAGATCAATTCCCCCGGATATAATTACCAGGGTCATCCCCAAAGCCATGATTGCCTCCATGATGAAATTATCCACCAGTACACAAAGATTGGCTGCTGTAAAGAAATAAGGCGAACGAAACCCCATGAAAACCGCAAGAAGTACGATAAGGAAAATCAGTACCATATAATGAAGGTTGATTTTTTTAGCCATTTCCTTCCACCTCCTCCCGGAACGCCGCCTTCATCACAATCTCTTCTGTCAGATTGTCATTCTCCAATACGGCCTGGCATTTGCCCTCATGCATTACAATGACTTTATCCGATACTCCCAGGATTTCCGGCAGTTCAGAAGAAATCATCCACACAGCCATCCCGCTGTCTGCCAGCCTTCGCAGTATTTCATGAATCATTGCCTTAGCGCCCACATCCACGCCTCTGGTAGGTTCATCCACAATCAGCAGCTTTGGATTGGCAGCAAGCCATTTTGCAAAGAGTACCTTCTGCTGATTACCCCCTGACAGATTGGATAATCTGTTTTCCATACACTGTGTAGGATGTATTTCCAGTTCTTCAATATACGTTTTTGTTATACTTCTGCTCTTATCCTCCTTTATGAATTGTATAGGACTGCATATGGATTTAAGACAGGCTGCAATCGTGTTTTCCCGTACAGTCATGTCAACAAATAGTCCGATTGCCTTGCGGTCCTCTGACAGGTAACACACGCCCGCTTTGATTGCCTGAGCCGGATTGGAAAACCTTACTTCCTTATCCTCAAAAAACACCTTTCCCGAATCAATCTTGTCCGCCCCGAAAATCGAAAACGCACATTCTGTCCGTCCTGCCCCAACCAACCCAAACATTCCGGCAATTTCACCATATCGGATATCAAAGGAAACATGTTCAAATTTATCCTTTCTGCTGATACTCTCTGCCCTGAGAGCACATTTTCCGTTTCTGTCCTTTGCTTTCGGAGGATATAGATTATCAATATTGCGTCCTACCATCATCCTGATTATGGTCTGTACATCCATGTTTTCCCTTGTCAGAGTCCCTGTGCATGTCCCGTCCCTCAGTACCGATACCTTATCGGAAATCCTTGTAATTTCATTTAATTTGTGACTTATGAAAATAATCAGCTTTCCTTTTTCCCTCAAGTCAAATAACAGACGGAACAGGTTCTCGATTTCTTTGTCAGAAAGAGCGCTGGTAGGTTCATCCAAAATCAGTATGTTAACGTCCTTTGACAATACCTTCGTAATTTCTATCATCTGCTGCAGGCCGACGCTCAAGGTTCCGGCCTGAACCCTTGGATTGATGTTAGCACCGATTTTCCGGAACTCTTCCTCTGTATTTTTATAGAGACGGTCCCAATCTATAAACCCCAGCCTGTTGACAGGTTCATTATTGACAAATACATTCTGGGCCACAGTCATATTCCCTGCAATGCTTAATTCCTGATGTACGATTCCTATTCCATGGGCATAAGCCTCCACCGGATTCCTCATGGTTATGTTCCGTCCGTCCAGGAGTACTTCTCCACTGTCAGCCTGGTATATACCTCCGATTATTTTCATCAGGGTCGATTTTCCTGCTCCGTTCTCACCGATAATAGAGTGAATCTCCCCTTTTTCAAAATCAATGGAGATATTTTCCAGTACTTTGTTATTTCCAAAAGACTTTACTACATTTTTTACTTGTAAATAACTCATACCCTTCTCCTATCTCGGTTTTCTTCTTCGGCGCAGGGCATCAAAAGCCACCGCCGCCAGAAGCATAAGGCCGCTTATTGCAGATGACCAGTTAGGCGAACCGTTAAACATGATAAATACGTTATTTACCAGGGCCACTAATATGACTCCGAGAGCAGTTCCCAGAAAGCTTCCCGCCCCGCCATGCATATCAGCGCCGCCTATAACTGCCGCAGAAATCGCCTTCATCTCAAAGGAAATGCCATAACCTGCATGGCCCATACCCAGGCTGCTGGTCATCAGTATCGCAGCAATTCCTGCCATAAGGCCGCTAATCATGTAGCCCAGGATAATCGTAAGTCCAGACGGAATACCTGAAATAAATGCCGCCTGCCTGTTGCCTCCCACGTAAAACATGCTGCGCAGGGGTCTGAAACGTCTTGATAAAAGGGCCAGCAAAAGCATAATGGTGATTGATACCAATATCTTATTAGGTACTCCAAGCAGACTTCCTCTCCCTATATTGGTATAGGCGTCAGTCAACCCTGCCACGAAATAACCGCTGGTCAGCACATAACAGGCTCCCCGGCAAATAGACTGACTTCCAAGAGTCGCCACAAAGGGAGCTACATTGGCTTTGGACACAAGAATACCATTAACCGCACCTATCGCACCCCCAAAAAGAATGCCCAGGCCTACTGCAAGCACTATGTTTATACCTTTTTGAATCATTAAGGTACAGATGATTCCAGACAGCGCAAGGACTGCTCCCACAGACAGGTCCACCCCGCCCAATATAATGACAAAGGTCATTCCGCAGGCCAGCAGCAAATCATAGGCAAGATTGGAAAATATGGCTTCAATGTTGCTTCTGGCATAGAAAAGTTCTCCTTTGAGAATACACATTGCAACAAAAATAACTGCAATTGTAATGATTAACGTTCCTTCCCTGTTATTGACAGACAGTTTCATTTTGTCTTTCATTCACATCACATCCCTCTGCCTACCAGCTCCTGAACATCCACCGGCATATCAGAACACTTGACAGCAGTTCTTCCCCGCTTTATATATGCGTCCTCAACACAGCCTCCGGCAATCTCGGTATTTGGATAACCGTAACATCCAAGATCCAGCATAATACCTACGTTCTCACCATACGGTTCTTCCTTGTCCGGGGTGATGACCATTGGTTCCAAACACTCCGTCAGTCCGGTTCCATGACATGTACTATAAAAATGAAACTGCTTCATATTATGCCCTCCGATTTCCTGTGAGGCAAAATAATTCCTGGCCGCCAGGTCAATGCGGTTGGAAGGAAGATTCCCCTGGCAAACATGATAGATTTCCTGTTCCGCCCTTCGGTAAGCTTCATTCATGCAGTCAAAATATGCTTTCTGAAGTTCGCTTCTCTTTCCCATAACAAAAGACCTTCTGCATACGCCCTTATAACCCTCAAAGCTGGGACTGCAGCCAATCTGCACGATTTCTCCTTCCTCTATCACTTTGTTTGAGGCTGGTCCAATCACGGTTTTGCACCGGTCACCTGAATTTACAATTGTATCAAACCCAAATCCGGTTCCCCCAAGGGATTTGACTGTAAAGTCTCCTACTGCCGCCACTTCGCTTTCCCTGATTCCCGGCCTGACAACTGCCAGCATGGCTCTTACTGCTGCGCAGGCAATGATATCTGCCTGTTCCATACACTTAAACTCATTCTCTGATTTTTCATACCGGAGGTCAGACAGGATATCGGAAGCATCCACCACTTCCACTTTTCCAAAACTCGTATGGAGGAATTCCATGAATTTTGCCGGAATGATATCATCACTTGTCATATAACCGATTCGTTTGATTTCGTGTCCTATGTAACGGGCAATGACTTCATTCAGCTCATCCCTGTCCACTCCTTCATAATATTCATCGGGTATGCTGAATTCGTTTACAAAACGGGTGTCCAATCCCAATCCGGATTCTTTTGAAAGGATACCGGATTCAGGTCCGGCCAGAAGAAGAGGACGTTTTCCGGGAGCAATCACCCCGCTGGCTCTTTCGATGGTTGGGTTATATCCAGTCAGATAAATACCATCCCCCGGCATCTCTCTGTACCAGAAGAAAAATCCCATATCAATTTTTTTCTCATCCAGCTTCTTCCATACATTCTGATACCGCTCCTCATATTCTTTCTGCGGAATCTTAAAATCCTTATCAATGCGTCCCTCATACGCCCTCACGATTCCCATAACCCTCTCAAAATCCATTGCGCTAATACCCATAACTACCTCCTTCATTTATTTGTGCATTTTTTATATTAAACTAATTATTATAATACTTATTATAATTATTATATAAATATTTGTCAATACTGCGGGGGGATTAGAACATGATTTCCGTAATTTTTCATAAATCCCGGCGGAAAACAGCAAAAAATAAAAAAGCCTGCTTGGATTTTTTCCAAAACAGACCTTTTCCTGTTATTTTTCTACCTCTCCATCGGATAAACCAACCCCCACTGTCTGCGAAGCTCATCCATCCACCCCATCATGCGCAGGGTTTCCTCATGAGGCATTTCCGGGCACTCCAAAGCTCCCTCTTTGATCGCCCGCAGGCACGCCTCCACCTCGTACTCATACCCGCTGATCTGCTTAGGTGTATCGTAGGAGGCAATCATGTTCCTGGAGCGGTCATAGACCCGGATTCCCTCACAGTTGTTGATGTTCTCCACCTCAATAAATCCATTGTCACCGTAGATGATGCCCCGGCGGTCGCTGAGTCCCATTGCACTGCTGCACAATGCCGCCATCTTTCCATCCTTATAGGTAATGGTGATGCTGTTCTGAGCATCCACTCCGGTCTCTGTCATCACCGCGGTACCGGTAATGGAGTCCACCTCATCCCCGAACACCATGGACGCAAAATTGAGCGGATAGATTCCCACATCCAAAAGGGCTCCTCCTGCCAGCTCAGGGCGCATGATGCGCTCTTTGCCGCTGATAATATAGCCCAGATTGGCTGTGAGCATATAGGGCCGTCCTATGACGCCGCTTGACAGCACGCTGTCCAGGGTTTTCCTCATGGGCATATACCGGGTCCAGATGGCCTCTGTCAGAAGCAGCTTTTTTTCTCTGGCCAGCGCAAGCACTTCCCTGGCCTGGGATTCATTGACTGTAAAGGACTTTTCACACAGAACATGCTTTCCGTGGTTCAGGCATAATTTAATGTGCTCATAGTGGTGTGAATGAGGTGTGGCAATGTATACTAGCTCCACCCCGGCATCCTCCACCAGTTCCTCGTAAGATCCATAGGCTTTTTCAAAACCATACGTTTGCGCAAATTCAGCTGCCCTTCCATAATCCCTGGCAGCCACCGCGTAATTTTGCGCGCAGTCCATCTCTCTAATGGTCCCTGCCATGGTTCCCGCAATTGACCCGGCTCCAATTATACCTACCTTCATCTTAGTAACCCTCCTTTAATGCTTTTTTATTCTTCTATTGTTTCTCTGTTATTCCATTTTGTTCCAATTCTTTCTCTGAGCTTCCGGTAACTACATGGACATGCCTGTATGGTATGGAGATACCCGCGGCATCAAAATTCTTCTTAATGAGGCGGCGTATATCGCTGCAGGCAGTAAAATTGTCGTCAATGTTCTTGGTCCATACCGTGGATTTAAGGATGATTCCGTCATCTCCCAGTTCCTTAACCGCCACATTGACCTTATTACCCTCCGACGGATCCGGGCGGATGTCAACTACCAGCGGATAAGAGGCAATGGTCTCCCGCATCACCTCGATTGCCTGTTCCAGATTGCTTTCATAGCTGACGGAGACTTCCATGTAATTGCCTATATAATCATTGTTATAGTTGCTGTTTTCCACAATTGCCTTATTGATGACGCTGTTGGGAATAATCATGCGGCTGTTATGGTAGGTCCGGATTACGGTATGGCGCACCGTCATATCCTCCACGATTCCAGAAATGCCCAGACTGCTTATGTTCACCTTCTCTCCCAGATTAAAGGGACGGGACCAGCTGAGCATGACGCCGCTTATGACGTCCGCCAGAACCTGCTGGGCAGCAAAACCCACGATGGCTACTAACAGCGAGGAGCTGGTAAGCAAAGTAGCGCTCAGCGCCTTAGTGGTATTAAAAAGTCCGCTGATGCAGATAAAGGCTATGATTGTCAGCACGACCTTGGACATACTCCGTAGGAATTTAATATGAATCTGTTCCTTCCGCTTCAGAATCATCCCGAATATCTTATTAAGCGCAAACATTCCCCCGCTCCAGAATACTACAATCACCGCTATCTTAATCAATAAAATCTGCATTCAAATATATCCTTTCATATTTATGTCGTTCCTATTATGCTGTTCTTTTATACAGTTCCTTTAAGTACCAGTCATGTTATGTACGCAGGCTGCATTAGTAGTCTACCATACCGGCCCCCTTCTTGCAATCTCCATATTCAGACCAGCTCCCATGTCTGCTCCGTGCCTGCTCCCGTGTCTGCATCCTTTATCCGCAGCCTTTATCCCCCGTCCCTATACGTATTCCTCCTATCATCAAAACTCCCTGATTACCAGCTCCGTAATTCCCTGATTGTCTCCCATCTCAATTCGTTTTACCGCCGGCTCCCTTCCGTAACCGTATTCCTCACGGAGCATGCTCCGAATCCGCGTGCCGCCGTTATATCCGTGTATGACACGAATCCGGTAAATGCTTTTTCCCGCAGAATGTATCTGCATACTGATTGCCTTTTTCGCTTCCTCTGTGTTTTTTCCGTGTACGTCTATCTCTATGATTCCGCCCGTCATCTGTCCATCATTCCTCACTTCTTTTGTTGTCAAACATACTGTCCGTATGATAATACATCACGCCATAAATTTTAAATCAAACACGATGGCCCTTGCCAGCTCCTCAGGCACCGCCTCAGCCTCCTTCGCCAATACCTGCTTAATGAAAGCAGCCTGCTTCCTGTCCACCCTTGCATAGGGACTTCTGATTTGCAGCGCACCCAGCAATTTATCCCTGTATTCCTTCAGAGACTCATCCTTCAGCAGGAAAATCAGATAGGGCAGGCGGTCCCAGGAATTCTCCTGTATGAGAAGGAGTATCAGGTATCTTCTGATGTGACAGACAGAATCCGGGGACTTTCCCGCAGTCTCGTCTGATTTCCTCCATTTTTCCTGCTCCCCGTAAAGCAGAGCTGCGCCGGGATGTATCCCGTTTTTCCGGATGCACTGATAAGCGGCCTTGGATATACAGGGCCTGGTATCTAAGAGATACTTCCAGTAAATTCCTTCCCCTTCTGCCCCCATCAGCATACCCACGGCTTCCAGAGCGCCCCTGACCACCTTTTCAGATTCGTGCTCCAGATACGGAAGAACAAGGTCCGCCAATCCATGCCTGTCATCCAGCGCCCTTCCCTGTTCCCCGATTCCCAAAATAGCCGGCACCGGGACAGGCTCCTTCAGATGCTTCTCATAGAATGCCAGGATATCCAATTGGCTGTGCTTTTTAAGTATGTAGGCCGCCAGATCCCGTATGCCGCAGTTGACATCCAGCAGCAAATCTTCCACACCCGGCCAGGCACATTTCAGAACATGATATTTATACTCCATGGCCTTTCTCCTGACAAAAGAGCTGCGGTGCAGCAAATAACAGTCAGCCATTTCCATGGAGCACGGGTAATATGTAAGCAGCCCTGTCCATATGACGGACTGGCAGTAGCTGTGTTTTTCCTGGTTGAGAAATAGTTCTGCCGTCTCCTGGTCCAGCCTTCTGCCGCTGAACAGGAAGCGGTATATGCTCTTTCTCACCTCATAATCCATGGACAGAACGGATGGCACTGACAGGGAACCCGCCTCCTGGTCCAGCCGTTCTGACATGACTGTTCCGATATGTTCCACGGTCCGGCCGTCCTTTCTCCCGGAACGCTTTACCTTATCCAGGGCCATCATGGCCGCAAACAATTCATCCAGGGGACATGTCTCCAGGCGTTTGGCTGCTGCCCGTGCAGCAGCCAAACGCACTTCGCCCACCCAGTCATTGAGGCGGAGCACAAGAAAGGGGAGCGCGCCAGGATAACCAGCCATCTCCTCCAGACAGGCCTGGCGGTAATAGCCATTGGGATGGAAGCTGCCCAGGGCCAATATCCAAAAGTAATCCCTATCTGACCGGAACCAGTCTTTCTTCTGCCTTATATCCACTTTTTTCCAGTCAATATCCCATTCCATAGAGGTATACTGCCGGAAATGTTCGCTGAGCCGTATCACCTGCCTCATGGTCATACCCTCCATGACCATCCCTATGGCCCTTCCCCCGCTTCGTATCAACTCCCGGTCCTCTGCTGCCACCGCACAGTACACCTGGGAAAGACCGGAAATATCCATTGCTTCCAGTCCGGATATGGCCCGGGACATCCTGGCATGGTATGCCCTTTTCAACCGTTCCTTCTCAACTTTTGTCCAAAGCATGAAAAACCTCCCTTCTGCCCGGCAAAAACTTCCGTTTCTGCACTGTGCCTGGCTACAGAACCTCCATCTCCTGGGCCTTTTCCAGCCATTCCATACAGGCCCTGTGCCATTCCTCCCAGGCCTGTTCCAGACGCAGGCACCGGTCCTCATATTCATTCATCCGCTCCCAGGCACCTCCGTTCCAATACTCCTCTGAGCCATGCCACATGGCCCGCAGTTCCCTCACCTGCTCCGTCAGATATTCCACTGCATTCCCGGCAGGTTCCAGATGTTGGGCGGCCAGGCCCATGTTCCATTCCCGGTACGCCTCATCCTCCGGTATTTCCCTTAACCGGTGGCGTTCCGCTTTGGGCACGGCGCGCATACCTGCTATCAGCGCCTGCTCCTCGGCCCTGATCTGTGCTGCCATGGAACCGCCCTGGTTCTCCCTGGCCTTGCGCTCCAGATAGTGCTCATATCCAAAGGGATAATACATTACGGTTTGATTTTCAAATATCATTACCGCATCTGCCACCTGCCGGATCAAATATCTGTCATGGGACACAAACAGAATCGTCCCTTTATAGGCCCGGAACGCGGATTCCAGTGTTTCCTTTGCCTGGATATCCATATGGTTGGTTGGCTCGTCCAGAACCAGAAAATTGGGACGGCTCTGTAAAAGCTCAGCCAGCACCAGCCTTGCCTTTTCTCCGCCGGACAGAGAACTGACCTTCTTCTGAGCGTCCCTTCCCCCGAACAAATATGCGCCAAGGATACTTCTGGCCTCCTTCTCTGTCAGTGCAGGGAATTGGGCCGTAAAATGCTCCAGCACGGTCTGCTCCGACTGGATGGCCCCGCTGTGCTGGTCAAAATAACCAATGGTGGTCTGATTTCCAAGGGAATAGCTCCCTTCCAGAGAGGGCAGGAAACCGGCAATGGTCTTTAAAAATGTGGTCTTACCCGCTCCGTTTGGTCCCAGTAGCGCAATCTTCTGTCCGCGCCGTATGCGCATGGTGATTTCAAGCAGCGGCTTTTCATATCCGATTTTCAGGTGCTCTGAAGTGAACACCCACTTGCTGCCGGGCAGCAGAGGATTAATCTCACCTGTAAAGATATGAGCATCATCCTCCTGAGGTTTTTCCACACGCTCCATATGCTCCATTGTCTTCCGCTTTGCCCTGGCAAATGCAGCCTTATTTGGTTTGTGTTTAAACCGTTCCACCAGATTTTCCAAACGGGCCAGCTCCTCCTGCTGGCGCTCATATGCCTTCTTCTGAAGCCGAATCTGTTTCAGCTTTTCTTCCCTGTAATGGGTATAATTGCCCGGATACCGCCTCAGTCCTTTTCCTGTCAGCTCATACACAACATCCGCGGTCTGGTCCAGAAAAAAACGGTCATGGGATACCATTACCACCGCGTTTTTATAATGTTTCATATACTGTTCCAGCCATCCGGCTGTCTCCATATCCAGATGGTTGGTAGGCTCGTCCAAAAGCAGTATATCCGGCTTTTCAAGAAGCAGGCGGATTAAAGCTATCTTGGTCTGTTCCCCTCCGGAAAACTGGCTTATCCGCTTTTTCTTATCCTCCTTCGGAAATCCGAAACCAGTAAAAAGCGTGTCGTACTCACGCTCATATTCAAAGCGTTCCCTTTCAAAGGTATCCCGGCAGGGGCATGCCTCCAGAAGCTCCTCCTCCACGGTCCGGTTCCCGTCCTTAAAGGCCTGCTGGGAAAGCATCCCAACGGTGAGCCGGCGCGAACACCGTATCCCCGCCCCTTCGCGTCTGTCATCCCGGTCCAGAGAAAGCTTCCCTGCCACAAGATTTAACAGAGTGGTTTTGCCTGCTCCGTTCTTACCCACCACTGCTATCTTTTCATTGCCGCGAATCTCAAAATCAATGTGGGATAAAATCAGCTCGCCGCCCACTGATACGGTCCCGTTTGAAATCTGGTATAACATGACTGTGTCCTCTGTCTGTGATAATATAGTTAAATCTTTCTGGTGATGTGATTATCCTGCCATTTTCTCTGGCTGTTATCTGTATTATATCATGACGCGCCTGATTGTAGTAATAAATACTTTTTCTTCCTTTCCCGGACTGCGTTTTGCGGATTTTACCATATAGACCCGGAAACCAGGATAATGTTGCCATGAGTCAAAAAAGAGAGGTCAGGCAAGCCCTCCTCTCTCTGTCCGTCATACCAGCTGGTTATTTCTTTTGGGTCTATACTGAATGTTGGGGTGTGCTGAAAAGCACACTTCCAACATTCTTTTC
>NZ_JAJCHK010000053.1:0-23376 GCF_020554465.1 Enterocloster sp. 210928-DFI.2.20 | reverse complement strand
TTAAATCCGTATTGAGCCCACTAATACTTTTTTGCAGCCCGTCTGTTATCTTCGTGATTTTGGGTCCCACATCCGCTGCCAGGACCTGCTGTGTGTTGACGCTGTCCAGCACATGGCACAACATGCTTTTTTCTATCATCTTGTTTGCCAGCCGCTCCAGGAATGCATCATTGTTAATCAGCTTCCCGAACAGGGCATTGTATACATCCGCGTGGACCGGGTCTGAGGTTTCCAGCTTTCTCAACTCCCGGATGAGCGCCGCCTGTTCTTCATTTATCTCAAAATTCGCCATCTTCCCTGCCTCCTAAAAGATATCGTCAAACGCAAAGGTCATCTCCTCGTCATCATCCTTGTTCTTGTCCGAACAGGTGCGTATCATCACCAGGTCACCCTCCGCATCACACAATGCCATCTCATTGATGGACGTGTTGGCCAGTTCCTCCCTGGATAAGGTACAGATATACCGGAAGTTGGTGTCCGTCACCTGCTCGATGCTGCTCAGGTCCTTCCGTAACAGCTCGTTTTTCAAGGTGTTATCATCCTCTGATGGCGTCCCGTCCGCGCCGTTCCCAAATGCCATCTGTGTGACTGCCGGCAATGCCTTGATGCCCGCCCTGGCCTTCAGTATCTTATTCTTACTCAACTTGGTTATCGTTGTACTTGCCATCAGATTTCCTCCTCTATGACTTGTGCATCCATATGTTTGGCTCCATCATTGTACGTGCTCCCATCATGGATTCTCCAGTGATGCCAGGTTGTACATGTCAGCCTTCCCTCCTCATCCTCCTCCATCCGGCTGCGTATGTGCAGGTAGGGCAGGTGGTTTCCAATCACATTGTCATGATGGATGCTTCCATCGTTGTCGTGCTCCCCGTTCAGGATGTTATTGTTATACCAGCGCATCTCCGCCCGTATCAGGATGTCATGGGGGCGGATGCATTCTTCCAGTCCTGCGTCCTGAATCCGGTACAGGAAACGGTAACGGTCCAGCCCGCTTACCTTCTTTACCCGCCGTACCTCCCGGCGGATGATATCATGGCCGAGGTCAAAGGAATCATCTATATCCCGGGACAGGATGACATAAAATTCCGCCCAGTGCTCCCGGCTGCCCTCCAGTTCATACGCCGGCACCATCTCCACATCGGTAAAGCCCAGGGACCGCACCGCCTGGAGCGTGCCCACCTCCGTCCCGCCAAGCCGGCAGGTGTCTGCATACATCATCAGCCGTACCCGGAAGTTTTCCCAGGTTTCGCCCTCATAGCGCGTCAGTTTCCGGTCCAGGCCATGCTCCGGAAGCATCCGTGGGCTGGCTGTCCTTACCATGCCTTCCTCCCGTGCCCGCCGGAGCATGGTCTTGTTTTCATCGAACAGCCGCCCGGTCACTTTGAAATAGATATACCACTGGTTCCTGGCCTTCCTTGCCTGTTTGAAGGGCGTGGACAGCAGATAATACATATATTCCCCGAATGTCTCCAGCATGGCGTCCCTCCTATGTGTTCCTTACCTTGACCGTGATACTCCCCAGCATGACCACATTCCCGGCCGGCAGCTCCACGTCCACTGCGGGGGCCGTGAATACGGTCTTACGGTAGTCCGGTATGCTCTGGCGGAGCACATACCGGATATCATCCTGTAAGAATAAGTTGAAGTCCGTCCGGTTGGACAGGGACATGGCCCCCGCTATCAGGGACCGGGCCGTTTCCTCCACATCCGTCACCCCTGCCCCCTGTTTGAGGTACAGGGTGATGTCCACATCCTGATAGGTGATGGTTCCGGACTTTGCCAGGTAGTCCTCGTAATTATCCTTCAGCTGGTCCGCCGCCGCCTGGGCCTTGCGCACCAGCTCCTCGCTGGCTTCCCCCGCCGTCCCCACCACAATCACATCCACCGTTCCCTGCCCCCTTGGATGCTGGTCATCAATGTAGGCGCACATCACACCCGGGATGGCCTCCACGGCTGCCTTCAGCTTGGCCGATGTGGTATTGGTGGACAGTTCCTCCCAGCTGGACAGGGTCCGGCTGCGTAAGCCGGCTTCGCTCTCTTCATCTGCCCCCTCGGAATATATCCATCCCTGCCGGTTCGTGACCTGCGACACGCCCTCCAGGTATATCATGCTTACCCTTATCTGGTCCTCACTCACATTGTAGCGCGCTCCGGCCGCTTCCGCCTCCACCAGCACGCTGCCCTCCGCCTGGCCGGCCTGTATCACCGTATCCTCTAACGTGTAGTAGACCAGCTCATCCCCGTTGATGTCCGGGGCCGTCTTGAACATATGTCCCTTCGTCACGGTCAGGGCCTGCCCGTAATCGGACCTGACAAGGGTCACATATCCCTGGGTCCGGGTCGCCGCCTTCCGGAACTTGGAAAAGTCCGCCGCCTTCAGTTCCAGCCACCTGCCTTCCGCATGCCGCAGGAACTGGTTGTTCAGGATGGTCCGCGCCAGACGGAGCAGCTCGATGTGTATCTGCACGCAGATACGTGTCAGCCAGTAAAAGACGCCTCCGCTGCCCCACTTGGTGATGGTAAACCCTTCCGCCGCCAGCTCCTCCTTCAGCTCCTGCATCTTTGTATCGGCATCAGGGACCGGTATGATTTCATCCAGAATGCTTTCATCAATCAACGAGTTTCACCTCCGCCCCGTCCAGTTCCAGGTCCATCTGATAGGACACATCCTCATTTGCAATCTTAAATCCCACATGGATGTTCACTATATCATCCCCCATCCGGGACACGCCAACCCCAATACTGTGCGGGTTGATTTCATCCCGCTTCCTTAACTTTTCCGTGACCCGGTTCTTTATCTGCAGCTCCTCCAGTTCGCCTATCTCCCGGTGGCAGAAATCCAACAGCGACCATCCGTAATCGGAATCAAAAAAACATTCCCCCTCCATGGTCAGGGCCTCCAGGCGGATGTCCTGCAGGAAACAGTCCAGGCCGCCCGCCAGTGCTTCCTCTCCCGATGCCAGGGGGACCGGCTGCCCGGTATCGTCTAACATCAGGTCCGTTTCCGTCAGTATCATAAGCATCTCCCCAGGATGTACGGCCGGCACTGCCCATATAAAAGCCCGACTGCCACTACATCCCCTTTCTTCAGGACCTGCTCCGTCCTTATATAAGGAATCGCGGGAAAGGCTTCATCCGTCTCCCCGTTTTCCTTCAGCAGCCGCAGCGTCACATACGATGCCCCATCCTTCACGGTCCCTTCCATCACCTTTGCCTGGTACAGGGCCGGATGGCGTATATGCGGATAGTCTGTCCCTATGGTCTCATTCACCGTCAGTTTGACAAATTCGTCAAGAAAACCGGCCATTTTGAATCCCCTTCCTTCCAGCTAAAATGATACATACATCCTCACGCTTCCCGTTTCATCCGCCTTCACCCGGACCGAGGTCACAAGGGCCTCCCCGTCAAACTTCCGGTGTCTTATCCGGATACGCTCTCCCTGGTGAATCCACGGGACCCCGATGGTCTTGATTTCGTTACCGCCGTTCCATTGGTTGAAGGAAAGGATGTTCTTCCCTTCCTCCAGTACATAGATAAGCGTCTGCTCTTCCCCGGTCCCCCAGAAAAACCGGCCGGACCGGAAATAAAAGGATGCCTCCAGACCCCAGACCCGGCCCACCTCCTGGATAAGCTCCGCCACATTCATGCGCGGGACCGGGACCACATCCTTTTTGGGGTACATGGTATCGGACAGGCGGTAATCCGCAATCCCGGCCCTTCCAAGGCCGAACCGGATGATATCCTGCGGACAGCAGTCCAGGAAGGTCTCCTTTACGTAGGTCCGTTTCAGGAACAGTGTATCGTCCAGTATCCGGTAAGGCCCCAATGCCTGGCCGTCCGCCATGTATCCGGTTAAGAGCGTGTCATAATCCCCGTCATAGCCCAGTTCCACCTGGGCCGGGGCCATGGATGCAAGGTCCAGGAGCCCGGCATAACCGGGGTCATATTCCAAGGTGGCCCAGCTGCACTGCTCCCTCCGGCTGGAATGGCATTCCACACGGATTCCCTGCGTGAATACCTGGTCCCCAACGGTTATCCGGAACCGTGGCGTAATCAGTTTCCGTTCTGCCATGCTACCTCCTATGTATCCCGGGCCGGGCTCTCCGATGTCTTATCCTTAATCCTGGGGGCCTGGCCTCTCTGTGTGTTCAGGTATTCCTGGTAGCCGGTACTGATTCCCTGGGCCTGTGACGTCCCTGCCTTGCTGCCGGAGGATGCGTTTTTCCCGCTTCCCGCCGCCTTGGTCTGCACGGTGACCGGCAGGCACTCCCAGAATTCCAGCGCTGCCTCCCCATAACTGTTTTCCGTCTTCTTGGACAGGTCGATTCCTTTAAAATACACCAGGTTCAGACCGCAGGCTGCGGCCTGGCTGTTCACCACCGGCAGCGGTATGGCAGCCGTCTGCCCCGGCGGCTTGAACAGCAGCTGGATGGTCTGCACCATGCCCTCAACGCTTTCCCCGGCACTGGGTTCCAGCAGCAGGTCCACATTCATCTTCAGCGGTTCGTACCCATTGGGCTGGTAGCCCAGGGTCACGTTATTGTCATCCGTCACCGCGTCAATCACGGCGGCCCCGGTTATCTCCAGCTTCTTTACGAGGCCCGGGACGGCCACCCCCGCCACCAGCATGGATGTATCCTTTATGTACAGCATTCTTCCTTCCTCCCAGCCGCTTTCTATGCAGGCGTGACCGATACGTTCCCGTTGGTCTTTTCCTTGATGTCGTCAATCAGCTTGAATAAGAGCGGCAGGTCCTTCAGCCGTTCCAGGGACACATGCAGCTCCAGGCGTTGGATGACGGTCCCGCCTCCCTGCTGCCTCTGGCTCCATATGTTTCCCTGGCCGGACGGTTTCCTTTCTTCCTTCCCTCCGGTCAACAGCCTGGCAAAAGCCGCGCCTCCTTCCTGGTTTTCATCACTCAGTGCCTGGAATGCGTCCCTCGCCGTATCCGCCGGCAGGGAGGCCGTCTGGCTCATGCCGGTATGGATGGTCTCAAACACACGCCGGCCGGACAGGGTAAGCTGGGACAGGGGTCCCTCCTTCGCATCGGAAAAGGGCAGCATCTGCCGGATTCTGGACAGGGCCCCCTTCACCGCCTCCACCGGCTTGTTCACGGCGGAACGGATTCCTTCGGTAAAGGTCTCCATTATCTTGGTGCCGGACTGTTTGAACAGACCTACTGCCCCGTCCACCACACCACGGACCTTTGCCAGGCCCTGGCTCCACAGCTCCTTGATGCCGTTCATCTTTCCTCCCGTCAATGTATTCAGGAAATCAAAACCTGCCGTATAGTAGCCCTTGACGCCCTCTACCGCAGCAGCCGCAATCCCACGTATGCCCCCGCCATTCTGTTCATAGGCATTTTTCATGTTGTCCAGCTTCTGTCTGACAGTCCCGACCGCAGCCCCCATCACGTTGCCCATCACGTTCCGGACCGCCTCCATCCGGCTGCTGACAGCCCCGCGGACCCGGTTGAACACATTTGATACCGTGGAGACAATCGCGCCGCCAATGTTGAAGAAGAAGTCCTTCATGGCCTGCAGGCCCGCCCGTACTTTCTCCACACAGGCATTCCAGACGTTCTGGATGAAGGCGGATACCTTATCCCAGTTCTTCCAGAGCAGGATAAGCCCGGCCGTCAGGGCCGCAATCCCGATGACAATCCAGGTCACCGGATTGGCTAACAGGGCTGTTGTGAAGCCCCACACACTGGATATCAGGCCCGGAAGGGCCGCAGCTGCCGAAGCAATCCCCTGCCGGACCATGTTGAGCAGGCCGGCCCCCATGGCCTTGATTCCATCCGCGGCGTACATCCCGTAAATCCGCAGGGTCTCAAAGCCGCTTTTTAAGCCGCCCACCATGCCGATGGTCCGTGTTATCGCCGTCCCGAAGATGCCGATGATGGAGGTCACGCTCCCCGTCACGGTCAGGAACATCCCGAGGAACAGGACCGCGTTCAGGATGCCGGATGCAAGCCCCTGGTTCTCCGCAATCCATTCGGACGCCTTCCCCACGGCCTGCCCTGCCTTCCCAATCCAGTCATTCACGGTCGGCAGCAGGTTCACCCCCAGCTCCTCCGTCACGTTGTGTAACCGCTGTTTTAACACCGTATACTTCTGGGATTCCGTTGCGTTGATGGCCGTTGCCATCTCCTGGGCGGCGCTGCTTCCTCCTCCCAGTGCATCATACATATCCAGGATGCCCGTCTGCAGTTCGCCTGTCTTCCCGTACAGGAGGTCGATGACGGCCACCGCCTCGTCCGAGCCGAAGGCCTCTTTTATCTTTTTCTTCTCCACCGCATCAATGGTATCCCCATACTTGCTTTTCAGGATTCCCAGGATTTCCGGCAGGCTCCTGAGCTGCTTGTCAGCGTCCAGGAAGTTGAGCCCCAGCTTCTCACCCGCCCCGGTGGCGGCATTTAATAACGCCTTATATTTGGTGGCTGCCTCGCTGCCCGACATGGTGGCCTGCAGCATGCCCAGCACGGACAGCTGCTCCTCCAACGGCACATTGGCCGATGTGGCGGTCCCTCCCAGGGCGCTGATGGCCGAGGCCATCTCCGAGCCGCTGGTCTTATACGCCTTGACAGCGGTCGCAATACCGCCCGCAAACATCTCCCCGAATTCCAGGTCTGACAGTTCTGAGTAATACCCTTTATAAATGCCATACCCGGTCGCAAACAGGGAGGTCATCTCCCCGGTCGTGGACTTGGTGGCCTTGGCCGTCAGGCCGGCCAGCTCCGTGAACTGCGCCACCCCTTCGTCCGTCAGGGACGCGATGCCCGATTTGATGTCATAGGCGGCTGTGATGAAATCAGCCTTTGTGGTCCCGGCCCAGGTGTCTGAAAACTGTCTGGCCGCATCCTCCACCGCTTTCAGGTCTGTGATTCCCAGCGACTTAAGCTCTGCCAGGGCATCCTGGGTCTCGAAGGTGGAACCGGCAATCTTCATCATCCCGTTTGTGATTCCCACGCCCGCCGCCGTCATCCCACCTCCGGCCAGGGCCGCCATCCCAAAACCGGACTGCAGGCCCGACAGGCGGGAACCCAGGTTCTGGGACGCCCTCCCCATGGGGGCGGTCAGCTGGTCCACCATGTTCAGTACCACGCTCAGCTTATAAACAGATTCCATCCCCATGGTTCGTTCCTCCTTGTGTCACGGGCTCGCTTATGTTATGATGATGGTATAAAGATGTGTTTGGAAAGGAGGCGCTTGTATGTTCCATGGGCTCTGGCTCATAATGGCACTCATACTGGCCGTCAGCCTGTCACTGTACCTTGTGGTCATGGCCGTCCTTGTCACCGCATATCTCCTGTTCTGTGGTCCCTATCTGTGGTGGGCCTGTGCCCATCTCCCCAAGGACAGGCGGCCCTTCTCCATGGGACGGGATTTCCACAACGCATGGCGTTTTTACCGCTCCAGGCTGACAGGCAAGCCCCCGGTCTTTCTATGACTGGGGCTTTTTTATTCCTGGAACAGGTTTCCCAGTGCCCGGGTGAATCCCTGTTCCAGGTCATCCTGCCGCCAGCGGCGTGCGCACCTGGCCAGGCCCGCCAGACGGATGAAGTCATCCGCGTCCATCCCGTCCAGTTCTCCCGGTATCATGCCGGAAGGCAGGTACATATGGATGAGCAGCCGGCTGGTCCCCACGAAGTCCGCCTCCAGTTCCCCCTGCGCATCCTCTATAACTTTTTTACTGCGGTCGCCTTTGACAGGCCAAGCATGGCCAGCAGCTTCTCCCCAACCGACAATGCCATGGCCGGGTACTCCTTAAAGTCCGCCTCCAGCGTCTCCCGCTGGTCCGGATGGATGTTATCCAGGCAGAATGCCGTCAGGGCCTTGCTGTTTGAGGTCTGGACCGTCTTTAAGTACCGGTCGTAGGATGGGGTTTTGGGTTTACGGAAGAAATAGGTCTTGTCCTCCTCCGTCTCGTCATCCACCTGGAGGGTGACGGTCACCTCGTAATACTTCTCATCCGTCCCCTTTAGCTGCTCTCTCAGTTCCTTTGCTTCCATTTCTTTCTCCTCTTTCTTATAATTAGAAATTCACGCCGTTTAACTTCCCGCCACGGCAGGCAAAACCGTCCAGGGATACCGTGTTCTCCTTATCCCCCTGCTTTGCGGAAAAGCTGTGCTTGTTAAGGATGACCTTGTTTAAGACATCCGTCACCGTATCCTGGTCCTCATTGGCATAGGATACGGTTATCTTGTCAAGCAGCAGGCGGGACAGGGTCTTTCCCTTCCGTTTGCACCAGGCTAACAGCACGTTGTAATCCTCACGCCCCATGACCACCTTCACCGTATTCTTCTTGTTTCCGGTCCCATAGCCGCATGGTGCGCCTCCCCTGCGGTAAATGAGCTCCGCTTCCTGCTCAAAGTCATAGGATATCTCCGTGATGGCGATTTCCTCCAGCCCCGGGACATTGATGGTGATGTCCTCCCAGCTGTATACCTTTCCGTTGACCATTTCCCAGTCCCTCCTAATTCCTGTATGGGTTCTCCATGGCCAGGCTGAACCGGAATTCCCGGACATACCCCCTCGGCACAAAGGATATCACCAGGTCCAGGCGCTCATCCTGCAGGATGTTCACATGCTCCAGGTCCTCAATGGACACGGAACCGCTTGACAGTTCCCCGGCCTCCGCCATGTCTTCCAGGGGGATGTTCAGGGTCTCCAGGATGTTGTTGATATCCGTCTCCATGTCATCGGAGGCGCTGATATCCATCTGCACCATGTTGACAGCCCGCTTGTAGATTTCCCGTATCATCTTGTTCAGTACGCGCACATGCTCCGCATACCGGTAATCGCTGCCCTCGCGGCACAGCACACGCGCGTTGTTTACATAGCATCCGTCAATGCCGTAGTACTTACGCCAGGTCAGGTAGCCGGCGTCATCCAGCTCGCTGATATGGTCCTCAATGCCCTCCGGCATGAGCCGGGTCATCTTGGCCTCCGAGATGGAAAAGGTATCCACGCGGCCTATGGACTGGGCCACGCCGGCTATCCCGTACAGCCCCGCCACAATCCCGGCGTTGTTGATGCACTGCTCCCGGCCGTCCCAGCGTGTGTACTGGGACCAGGCGCTGCACACCTGGACGTAATAGCTGTCTATCCCCTTGGCCTCCGCCTTCAGCGCGGCGGTATATTCATCCAGGCTTTCCTCCGCCCCTTTATTACGTGCCTCACACAGGAAGAACACAGGGCGTCTGTACAGGGACAGGAACAGTTCCGCACTGGCAGCCAGGGAGGCCCAGAGTGCTTTCGCGGATGTCCCGGCCACATGGATGAACTCAAAGTCCAGGTCACTGTTATACAGGCTTTCCACCGCCTTTAGGACCGCGCTGTTGCTCACGGCCGGGGCCGTGGTTGAAAACCGGTAGGTATCCCCTGCCTTGAATTCTTCCGCAAATGTAAGGGTGATTCCGGTACCGGCAAGCTCCTTCTTCCCGCTGAGCGGGATGGTCTCCTCCGCTTCGTAGCTGTATCCGCCATTGACGGAGCAGCAGAAGGCTGCCGTATTGGGCGGTCCGTCCTCCGTTATCTTCAGGATGATATCATATGCGTTGTTCGGTGTCCCGCTTACGCTTACGGTCCCTCCCCCCGTCCCGCTGTGGGCAACCTCCCCGTTGGTACCTGCGGTCTCCGGACGGACCGGCACGCAGTAAATCCGGGATGCCCCGTTCTCAACGCTGTCAATGCAGGCGTCCGCCAGGGGGCTGAGCCCCAGCTTTTCCTTCATCTGCTCCGGTTTCATGCTCCCTGTAATCAGGATGGGGACCGTTGTCTCAACCGGGGAAGCCCCAATCTTTACGTGGACCCCGGTCCCGGTGCTTCCGGAATTGCCCAGGCTCCCGTCCTCCACAACAAATGTCACGTCCCTCAAGCTCATCTTGTTCCTCCCGTTCCTGCCATGGGTCCCTCCTTAAATGCAGTGACGGCTTCCAGGTATTCCTGCTCCGTCACCTGTTTCCCGGGCCTCCAGCCCTTCAGGCACAGGGTGCCGGCGTAGACGGCCGGACCCGTGCCGTGCACGTTGTACCAGTGTTCTATGGTCTCATGGACAGGCACAGCCGGTTCTGCTGCGGTCTCCGCGCCCGTCCCCTTTTCTTCCTTTGCCATTGCCTTTTTCCTTTCCCTTTCTCAGGCCGGCCGGATTCCTCCGACCGATGCCGCTTTCTTTTTGTCATCCCGGTAAATGCCCCCGTGGAAGGTGACCGGTATCTGGCATGCGATGTTGGCCTTCAGGATGCTGTCCTCCTTATCGACCCACTCCACCTCTCCCAGTTCAATGTCCACATAGTTTCCATCCAGACGGATTCCTTGTCCCAGCGCTTCTAAGAACGCCAGGAAGATGGCCTCACAGGCCTCCTCCGAATATTCCCCGATGACCACCTTGAAGCGGGTGTCCACGGCATAGACCTTGGTCCGCACGCACCGAACCCCGTTTTGGTCTTCATAGTTGCGTTTTGAGCCGTCTCGCGTGATGGTCTGGCCTTCCCGCAGCACCGCTCCCACATGGCTGTCCGTCTTCAGCTGCAGCCGTTTCCAGGTGGTAATCACTTCATTTTTGATTCCTGCCTTTTCAAGGCATTCCTTCAGGTATTCCTTTTCCCGTCTCATCAGGCCCTCCTGACTGCGTATTCCACTTCGCTTCGGATTTCCTGCAGGTCCTCATCTGAAATCCCTAAAAATGGCCTTGCAGGGATATGGATGGTCACCCTCTTTGCCGTGACCCACACACCCTTGTACCGGAACCTCAGGTACTTTGCCTTCTTGGCCCGGATGGTCCTCTCATCCCCGTACTGGTGCGTGGCCGCGTAAATGGTATTGGTCCCCACCGCCGCTCCGGTGGAATCCGCGATGGCCCGGATGGACTGCTTCAGGCGGGTGGTCTGGGTCAGCGTGATGCCCTGTCCCTCCTGTTCCCGCAGGGAGACAGGCCAGGGCTTCCCCTCCGGGCTTTTCCTGCTCCGGAACCGGTCCATGGTGGTGGACCGCAGCCCCTCCGCCACGTCCTTCATCAGTGCGGACCGGTTTATGCCCGACAGGCCCGCCAGCTTTTTCTGGAGCTCCGGGAAATCCCCGGACAGGGTTGTGGTCATCCGCATCTTAAAGCCCCCTCATGGTTGCCCTGGAAAACAGCCTTGGGCTGGATGATATCCGGAATCCCTCCGCTGCTGCTTTTGACGGGTCCGTGCCTTCCTTCACGATGTCGGTCTCACCTTTTGCCACCTTTGTTAAGAACGCGATGGCGTTCTTATACCGCGTCAGGTAGTTGTTCTCCCGTTCCCCTTCATCGATTCCCGCCCGTGAAATCAGGTTATAGACCGCGATGTCCTTTGAGTACTTCCGGATGACCGCCGGCACGGGGGACATGGGGACCGGGTACCGCTTCATCAGGTACCCGTCTATCTCCGCATCTGCATCCCCTATAGCCTCACGGGCCAGGGGTTCCAGCATCTCCCGGCGTTTTTCCGGGTCCTCAATGTACCGGTCGCCGATAATAGGGTTCATGGCATCCTCTTTCAGCATGTCCATGACGTCCCCCGCTTCACAGTATGCCATGTCTGTCTCCTTCTCTTCCCTTAGCTTGATTCCCCTGTGCTGCCATAAGCCATCTGCCAGAAACCGTAGCCTACGTTATTGCGCCCGTCCGCGCCGTACAGAAATTCGTCCCGCATGAATACATTGTCATCATTATCCGCCGTCTTACTGACCAGCTTTATCTTCTTGCGCTCCTGGTAGATGATGGGTTTCAGGGACCTCCTGGTGCACAGGAGATACCACGCGTCCTCCTGGGCTGCCAGTTCCGGCTCCACCAGAAGTTTTGCTGTCCCCTTGTACACATTGGAGCTGCCGTTTATGAACTCCGCTTCCAGTATCTGCCGTCCCATCTCCTCATTGGCCGGGGATACCACTAACAGGTCCGGCACCAGGCCCAGGCTCTTGCCCTTGTCCCCCACCAGGCTCATGATGGCGGTACGTCCCGCCTTGTAGGCCTCCATGGATAACTTCCTGGTGCCCAGGTTGGATACCTTTTTCTTTTCTACCGGGTGGTCCGCACTGAAAAAGGGCTTACCATCATAACACGCGTTTTTAAACCCGGCCATGAGTGCACCGTAGCACTGTTCATTGGGATGACGTGCTGCACACTCGCCAAGGTTCTGGAACATCGGGTTGTATACGCCGTAGGTATCATCCTCAATGTCATCCCGCGGGACCGCAATGGTCATCTCAAACTTCTTGTTCTTGATGACATAATCATAGGCACTCAGGTTCTGGATTTCACGGTCCCCAATCCATTCCCGCATCTGCGGCATCTGCCCCAGCCAGTTATAGGACTGGTCCCGGGTGGTGCTGGGTACTGTGGTTGCTATCTGCTGGTAGGTCGTTGGCGTTTCCGCCAGGGCCTTGTTGAAAATCACGCTGTATCCGATGGACATGCTCCGGATGTTCGCCTGGTTAATAATCATGGCTGTTTCCTCCTCATTCTTATGCTTGCTTACTCCGCGGCCGGCATGGCCGGCTGGTTGAACCACACCGTCACCCCGTCCGCTTCTACCGCCAGCACCGTTCCGGCCGGGCTGCTTCCCGTGGAGGCCATGCTGATGGTGACCGCATCCTCCAGATAGCAGGTCCTTAAGATATCCGTTGCCTTTGCCTGGCTCCCCGGGGTGGCGGAATTCTCCATCACGAATGCCCCGCGGCGCACCTTCACCCGGATGTCCCCGGCCTCCCCGTTCCGGTTATCCGCCGGCTCCAGGGCCACCCCGGCCACCGTGAGGTTGGCCGCCTTCGAGGCCGGCACCGCATATCCGTCCGTCCCAAGGGCCACCATGGTGGCCTCCGTGATGGCCGCGCCGGCTGCCACCGGCAGCACCAGCGTATTAGGGTCTAACTTCTCATTCCCCGTCCGTATCATCTTCCATACCTCCATACTTCTTTAAATCCTCCTCGGTCACGCCCTGGTTCTTTAAAATCCTCCAGTCAACCCCGTCCTGTTTCCGTTCATCCGCCGCAAAGGCGGTCTTTCCCATGGGGACCACCACCGGGGCCTTCTCCACAAATTTGGCAAAGCCCTTGGGGTCGGACAGGGCGTACGCGACCGCCCATTCCTTCTGGGCCGGGGACAGCTTCCCATCCTTCATGGCCAGGCCCACCAGTTCCTCCGCTTTCTGGCTGGCCGCCTGCTTTTCAAGCTCCGCCACCCGCCGCTGCAGGGCAGAGTCACCGGCCTTGAATGCCATGATTCTTGCCGTCACATCCTCTGTCCTTGCATCTTCCGGAAGGCCTAACAGGTCCAGCACGGTCTTGTTGGCTACCAGCTGTGTCCCTTCCTTTGCCGGGCCCTCCTTTCCTTCCTGGCCCCCCTGTCCTTCCTCCGCTGCCTGCTGTGTAAGCTCCTTAATCCGCTTCAGGACGTCCTCTTCTGCCGTCCCTTCCTCCAGCCCCAGAAGTTCAATCAGTGCACTTAATTCCATTCTTGGTTCCTCCTCTTCCTCAATGCTCAATGCATCGGAATTTATGATTGCAAACATACCGGTGATGGCCGGGGTATTGGTCAGCGCCGCGCTGTGGAACACCGCCGCGTGCTGGTCTGCCTTTTTAACCAGTACCACCGGGGACAGGTAGCGGTATTCCTTGTTGGCGATATACTCCCGCCCCTTTTTGGTCCACTCCACCCGGGCCATCAGGGCATCCTCACCCGGATACAGGTCCTTTATCCAGCCGGCCGCCGGGGCCTGCACGTCACTCAGGGTCTGGTGCTCATAATCAATCACCAGGTCCAGCCGGCGTGCCTTGAACTGCCGGATGATTCCGGCAATATCCCGGTCATCCACCTCAAAGTCTCCCTTTGTGCTGCTCACATGCCCTTTGGGCAGCACCCGGATGACCTCCGGCACCCCGCTCAGGTCGATTCCCGACAGGGGCCGGACCGTTAATTCTGTCTTCTTCATCCCATGCGCCTTTCTGTTTTGCGTTTTAACGCGCCATTGACGCGTTTTGACGCGTTAAATTTATCCGGGGCTGGAATTCCCCGCCGGACGGTCCGGATTGGCCTTACGCGCCTTCTGCTGTTCCTGGTACAGCCTCCTTAAGACCGGTGGGAATGCAGCCAGGTCCGGCTTCCACTCCGCCTTCGCCGGGTTCGTCCGGAACTTCGGGTCCGGCAGCAGCGCCTCCGTCTCTCCTGTGGCCATATTGGACGTATCCGGCAGGGCCTGCTCCACGGTAAGCCCCATACGCCTTACCTGCTCCTCCGTCCTGGAGACAACCATACACCGGCAGCCGAATCCGTTGGGCGGATACCAGATATCCCACACCGGGGAATCCGCTGGGAATACCCGTCCGTCCATGGCCGCGTGGCTTTCCCTCACGTGCCCGTCCCCGGCCGTCTGGTACTGCCAGTACCTCCGCCGTCCCATCACATCCGGGTCCGTCATCTGCTGGTAATGGCCTACGCTGTAGGCTGTAAGCATGTTCTGACGGAAGATACGGTCCGCATGATAAGGCGTCAGGCCGTCATAGCCCCTCTCCTCCAGGAAACGGTCCATGTTTTCCTGGAATCGTGCCTTCGTGGTCCCTTCCTCTATGGCCCTTTTCAGTTCCTCCAGGAACTGGTTCAGGACCTCAAGCTCCGTATAACCGGCAACCGAAAATGCCAGGGGGCGGTACCATTCCTTCAGTTTCCTGAAGTCCTCATACCGGATGACCCCCTTCTGTTCCAGGAACGCTAAAGCTTCACCGAACACCTCCGGCTCCGTCCCTTCCTTCAGTTCCTTTAATATCTGCTCATCCATCCTGCATCCGCCCCAACATGTTTGATACATACATGACCTGCTCCACCAGCTGGTCAAAATCCTTCACCTTCATGGCATTGTATAACTGCCGCAGGGCCTCCTCGTCCTTCAGCTGCTCCTGCAGGCCTTCCAGGCTGTCGCAGTGCTCCACTAGCTCCAGGACCGGTGACATCATCTGCCGGAAAAAGGCACTGGACTGCTTCACGGCCGCCTCCTCCAGGCGGTCCAGCACCCGCTGGCCGTCTGCTTCCTTTCCATCGGCCTTCAGTCTGAGGCCCTGGAACATGCCGGTGCCAGGCTGCCCCATCCCCTGCATCCCGGGAGCTGCCGGGGCCTTCCCAATGGTTTCCTCCCCCTTTTCCGGGGCCGGGATATTGAACTTCTTGTACAGCCAGCTCTTAGGGATTTCCAGACCGGTGGCCGCCAGGGTGTTCACGATTTCCGCGGTTTCCTTCAGGTCATCCGTATCGGTGGCGTTCAGGACGAAGTACGGTACATGGGCCCGGATGCCGAAGTTGAACTCCACCAGCGGCCGGATGAGGTCCCGGCGCACCGTCTCCATCACCGCCTTGCAGTCCGCCTCCGTCAGGTCCTTCCTCACATCGTTATGGGTCTTGGACTGGGCGTAGGAACCGCCGGAATCCGATGTCAGGGTCTGCCCCACGATGGCCTTGCTCATCTGTTCATCACAGAACCGGGCCAGCCTTTCATAGATATCCACGCTGGACTGCTTGTTGGATTCAATAAACTTGATGTCAGTCCCGGACGGCACGATACCCGCGGCATCCGTCCCCATCCTTACGATGGCATCCATCAGGGCTGCCTTATCCTTTTCACTGGCCGTTGCGTCATAGGTCCCCAGCCGCAGGGGCATCCCGTAGACCTCGCAGAAACTGACCCAGTCCTTCAGGTCATAGTTTTTAAACAGGTACATCCAGGCCACCACCCGCAGGACGCCATACCGGGAAGGGTGGCCCGAACGCGCCTTGTAACGGTGGACGATGAACTTGTTTTCCGGAAGGGGTATCCCTCCCGGGAACGCCTCCGTCCGGAGCATGAGCGCATCGGTCAGGGTATCATAATAAAACTTTTTCTGGTGGACGTACTCAATGTTCCCCACCACCACATGGCCGTCCCGGTATTCCCACTCGATTTCCTGGAAACTGATGCCCTTTCCGATGGCATCCAGGATGTCCATGAGGTTGTCGCTGAACCCGTCCAGCTCCTTCAGCTGTTCCTCCACGAAAGCCGCTATCTCCTGGTCTGTTCCGTCCTGCGAAAAGGGCTGCACCTCCCAGTCCAGGCCCGTCACCGCAAGCTTGCGGGTCTGCAGCTGGGAGAACAGATGGGTGTCCTTGCTTTCCATCTCCTCGAACAGCTCCATCTGCCGGAAGGGGTCCCCGGCGTCCGCCTCCTTGAATATCCGGGCCAGCTTTACCGGTGTCAGGCCGTCAGACGGGTAGCTGCTGAATTTATCGTTCACATCCCGGATGGCAACCGCTGCCATGATGGGCCCCCCGCCTTTTGCCATTTCCGGTGGTAATCCCTTCTTATTCTTCTTTGCCATCAGTATGCCCCCTCCCCAAACCGCATGGCCCGCCTTAACACGGACTTATAGTCTGTCTTCTTCGCCATGGACTTCACCGCCACCGCCAGGGCCACGGCCATCTGAAGGCCGTCCGGGGCATCATCATTCCTGCCCATCGGGAACTCCTCCAGCTGCTTAAGCAGCGTCTTATGCTTCCGGTTAAACTTGATATACCCGTTTTTAATGTAGGGCTGCAGGGACTGGATGCGCAGCATCTTGTTGGCAGTGGACTGGATTTCCTCGATGGGGATGTACTCCCCCAGTTCTGCCGACAGCTGCGCCATGACTTCCTTGAAGAAGTACTGGAACTGCACCGTCTCCACCCCGAACCGGAAGAACCCCTTATGGTAATCGCGCTTCAGGCGCCTTGACATCTCAAACACGTCCTGGATGATGACATCCGGCTTCCTGCGTTCCACGCTGGCCGCCTCCACATACATGTATCCGGTGTACTGGTCCAGGGCCAGGTTGATGATGGAGGACGTGTCCGCCTTTTTGTTCTTCCCCAGGGACGGGTCATTGGACCCGACAAAGAGGTATCGGCTGTCCGTAAAGTCCACCAGCTCCTCCTCGTAGTAATCAAACCACTCCGGGTTGAAGGCCGCATTATCCGGGTCGATGGGATTGTTCTGCAATTCGCTGTTAAAGGCCGCCTCTCCGTCTGAAATGCGGATGACCATCAGTTTGTAATAATCCATCTTCTCCGGCCACAGGACCTGGGTTCCTATCAGCATTTCCGCCTCGTTTGCCTCGTAAAATTCCCGGGCGTGTTCCTTGTGCTTATCGTCAAACAGGTTGGTATAAATCTCTATCCAGCGCTCCCACAGTTCCTCCCGCTTTGCAAAGGACAGCACGGCCTGATAGGTTCGGGAATCATACTCCGGATTCTTCAATACTCCGCTGAGCAGGGAATCGTAATGGAGCACCGTACCGATGTACATGATATCCGTATAGGTATCCCCGGCTTTGGATACCGCCTTCTTGAACCAGGATTCCAGCTTCCGGCGCTGCTCCGCCGTGTTGACGTTCTCGTCATTCTCCACATCGTCCAGGACAATCAGGTCCGGCCTCCAGGCCCGGTGCCGGCGGCCCCGTATCTTCTTTCCGGAGCCGATGGCCTCAATCTTGATGTCCTGGGCCGTCAGGATGACATTCCCCTTCCACACCTTTCCCTGCTGCCGGCCGAAGTCCTCCTGGATGTCCCGGTTTTCCTCCAGTTCTGTCTTGATGTCCGTTAAGAACCCTTCGGCCTGGTCGGACGAATCGGACAGGATGATGATGTAATGCTTGTACCGGTACAAGGCCGCGTGCAGGGAATCCTTAAATGTAAAGTTGGTGGACTTTGCATGGCCTCTCGGCGCTGCCACCACGTTCCGGCTCCCGTCCAGCCGCGAGATGACGGCTGCTTCCTGGTATGGATTGCGCCCCTTCAGCACACCCTTGGTCCAGACCGTGTCCAGTTCTTCATGGAAGGCTGGGGATTTGCGGACAAAGTAGTGTTTTAAATAGGCCCGCCCAAAATATCCCAGGTCGATGGCCGCCAGGCGCTTTCTGAGCCCTCTCGAACCCGTCAGGGGATGCCCGTCCCGGTACAACCGCATCAGTTCCCGGCGCTCCGGCTCATGGTCCGTCCGGCGCAGGACATAGGCCTCAAACAGCTCCCGCTGATAGGCTTCCCGTTCCTGTTCCTCCCGGCCTTCCTCTTCGTCCAGGCGCTCCAGGTATTCGTTGATATCAATCATGCAGCATCAGCTCCTTTGCACGGGTCAGGATTTCCTTCAGTCTTACCTTCAGCTCCGGGTCTGACTTGATGGTCTTCATGATTTCCTCCTCCATTTCCTTAAAGGCCAGGTCCGCCTTATCCTTCATGTCCTGGCGGACCTTATCCTTATAGACCTTGGTCCGGCTCAGGGATGCAATCAGCCGTCCCACCTTGTCTAATGGCAGGTAGTCAAACTCATCCTCCGCTGTTGCCAGGCGGTTAATCAGACCATCCATCATCAGCATCAGGCCCGCCTCGGTATAATCCGCATCCGGGTTCTTTCGGACCACATTTACCAGGGCCTCGGTCCGGGACTGGGCCTCCAGTAAGCGCTGGGCGGCCGTGTTGCTCCGGACCGCATACCGCCCCACGCTGCTTTTGCTGATTTCATATCCCTTTTCCTTCAGCCAGCCGCTGACGTCCTGGTAACTGTTGGATGTATCGGAAAGCATCACGTCCACCTGTCCTTTGATTTCAGACGGCAGTTCGTCAATCTTGGAGGATATGCGGTTCTTCTTCCTCGTCCTTCCCATCAGACATCCACTCCCGCGTCCTCTATGGTGCCCTCCGCCAGGTCCACACCGGCCTTGGTCAGCCGTATCACGGCGTCCTTGGCGTATGCATTGTAGGCGGTCACCTTCAGGTTCGTGAACTCAATGTATCCGGCGTCCTTCAGGTAATCCAGGTATTTGGTGATGTCCGGGGATACGATTAATCCCGCCGCTATCATGGAGTTGGACAGCTGCCTGGTCAGCGCCGTGTTGTTATATCCTTTTACCAGGGACCGTATGATATAGCCCCTGACTGCCTTGTTGTGCTGGATTTCAGCCAGCTCCCTATCATCCATCCGCTTTGCCTCCCTGTCTTACCAGTAACCGGTCCAGCTTGCTGTCCATGGACCGCATCTTGTCCTCCACCCCGTTCATGCTCCGGAAGAAATCCTCCCGCAGCACGAAGGTCGTGGCAAAATCACCCTTGATGGAGCTCAGCTCCTTCTGTACCGCCTTGATGTCCGCCTCCTGCTTGTCCTCCAGCTTGGTGACCCGCTCGTCAAACCTGGCAATGGTGCTGTCCAGCTTGCTCCCGACACCGCTTACGGACCGCTTGAAGTCATCAATCATCATCTTTACCAGGAACCAGAGGACCGTCCCCACCGCAGTGGCTGCCATGCCGATTGTGACTGCATCGTTCATGCGCTTCCTCCCGGATGTCTGTATCTTGCCCACAGCTGTGCCAGCTTCTCCCAGCCGTACATGGCCAGGAAGGCCACATAAAAGGCCACTACCAGGGCCAGGACCGGTCCCCACCAGGCGGCCGCGGCCTCCGTGCCGGTCACATACCACCAGTAAACCAGCTGGCATAGGATGACCGACAGCACAATCACCTGCACGGCCGTGGGTATCCTCCCCAAAAAGCCGATTTCCTTGGTTACCTCCGTGATGACGCTGACCGTAAAGGCCGCCACCGCAATGGCTGCCATCATGAGGGCCAGCTGCTGGGTATACTGCCCCGCCAAGGTCTGTAATACGTTCTCCATTTCCCATTCCTCCTCGCTCGTTCTGTCTGTCCTGGGACAAAAAAACAGGACATGACTTTCGTCATGTCCATAGGATAATCCATCTGGAAACATATTGTTAGCCCAAGCATTTTGGACAACTCATCTTTTTCCAGCCTCTCCGGATTCCCCGTCCAGGAACTCAAACAGGCTGATTTGTGTCGGGTCCAGGTCCCGTACAATCTGTAATATCTGGTTGGTGGTCAGGTCGTACTCCTTGGCCAGTTCCTTGGCGTTCCGGCCATTGTATTCCCGCCGTATCCGGCGGTTCCGCGCCGGGGCCAGGATGCGCTCCGCCTTGGGCAGGTATATCTTGTCCCCCATGAAATACCGGGACAGCTTCAGCACGTTCTTTAAACCTATCATTTCCACCACCAGGCGGTACGGCTCCGCGATATCCTCCAGGGTGGTATCCGCTTCCAGCTCCTCCATCAGCTCCCTGCGCATCCGTATCCCCTCCTCTTATTCCGCCAGGCCTTCCCACTTAAGTGCGCCGTCCGCATCCGGGGTCAGTATGACCGGCTCCGTGACCATGCCGCCGGCTCCGTCCATCAGGTACCATTTCCCATCTATGGTCTGCTGTCCCTTTACCATGGCACCATCACTTCCCAGATAGTACCAGTCCCCCTGGTACTGGTACCAGGTGTCCCTGACCATGCGGCCGGCCCCGTCAAACCAGTACCAGCGGCCATCCACGTCCAGGTACCAGGCGTTACGGACACATTGGCCTGTATCCCCCAGGTAAAACCGCCAGACGCCGTCCTCTTCCTGCCAGCCGGATTTCCTGGCCGGCTCCTCCGGGACCACGTCATCCAGCAGATAGCGCCGGACGCACACCAGTCCCTTGTTCCCGCGTTTGGTGGATGTCTTCGTGTTCTGGCGCTGGGTACAGTAGGATACCATGTTCTTATAGGATGGGCGGCCGCTTCCGTGCCCGCAGATGATGGTATCCTCCCCGTCCAGCGTATGCACCATCTCCACATGGCCGATGGTCTGCGGCCGGCTCTCGTCCGTCCCGGCAAACTCCAGCATGTCACCTACCCGCAGCAGGCCGATGTCCCGCACCTGGCCGTCCCGGATGGGGACGTCCACCGTCACCAGCCGCGCGGACTGGTAGATGCCGGCTGTGTTCAGGATGCCGAAACCATATCCAGCTTCCTTGTATGCATAACAGATGGAGCTGGAGCAGTCGCTGTAATAGTTCCCATCACTGTGTTTCCGGTAGCAGTAGTCCCGCAGCGGCTGGCTGTAGTGGTTCCTTCCGATGAGCTCGTCATACTTCCTGGCCACGGCCTGTCTCTTTTCGTCTGCTTTCATCACTTGTCCTCCCTTTCATAGGCAATTTCCAGCTTCAGCTTGGATGTCACAATCAGGGACCGCTTGATTTCATCCATGCTCCAGTCAATCCCCTCATCCGGCAGGATGGCCTGTATCAGTTCTGCGTTTTTAATCTTTGATATGTAGTACAGGTCCATGTCCAGGTTGGGGGCGGCGGCCTCCGCGGCCTCCTCCGTGGTCCCCTTGCCCAGATACCCCAGGACGGACAGCAGTGTCTTCTTATCCTCCTTGTAGTCCCCCTTCAGCCTCCGGGCCAGCACCTCCCTCTGGCCCTCGCTCACCGGTACGCTCATCTCCTTCAGGTAATCCTCTAATGTGTACTCAAAGGTATAATCGTTGGCGGCAATGGCCTTCAGGGCCTTCTGCAGCTTCCTGTCCAGGGTATAGGTGGTCTTCGTGGTCTCCGTCACCAGCCCTGTGCACACATCCTCACCGATGGCCTGTTTTAACCGGGGCATGTTGAGGATGTCTATCTCCTTCGGCTCCGACACGGCCACATAGCTGCCATCCGTCCCGTACATGCGGCAGTACTGGTTATTCCGGTCCTTTAAGACCGACAGTCCCCGGTTCTGGATTTCCGCCTTGTATTTCTCCAGGGCGGACTTGGCATCCTCAGCCACCTTCATGGCCGCCACGGCCAGGTCCACCAGCTCCTTATCATTTACCAGTCCCAAATCCATCATGCAAGCTCCTTCCGTTTCTGCTTCACGTATTCATCCACCAGCTGGTCTGCGCAGGCACGGCAGACCCCTTTGCCATTTTTCTTAAGATGGATTTCCCCGCTGCCGCAGTAGATGCAGCGGGCCTGGTAGGCCCGGATGACCAGCTCGTTCCTGTCATTGACCTCCAGCTCAATGGCGTCCCTGGGTTCCATCCCCATGGACCGCCTGAGTTTCACGGGGATGTTGACCCCGCCCTTGCTTGTAATGCGCTTGTATTCCATTGCTTCCTCCTTCTTATCCCATATCCCAGGTATGTCCCTCCCGGATGTCCTGGGCATGCTCCTCATCCAGGCGGGCCGTGGCCGCCAGGAAGATGTCCAGCATGGCGTCCTTGACTTCCTCCACGCCCATTCCGCGTTTTACTGCCTCCGCTGCCACGATGGCGGCGAACACCCCCAGCATCCGGGCCATGTCCTCCATGCTCACGTCCGTCCCGCCCATCCGGATGGTCCCGTCCTCCCGGACCAGCTCTATCCGGGCTTGTGTTGGTTCCATAGGCCCTCCCTTAAAACTTCTTTTTTCCTATCAGCGTGTTGACGATGGCCTCCACCTCGTCCGCGGCCCGGGCCAAGCCGGCCCGGCTGCTGCGCATGACTGCCTGGTACCCTTCACACATCTCCTTCAGCAGACGGATGCGCTCCTGGTATTCCTGTATCTGTCCTTCCCCCTCCTGCAGGATGGCCTGGTAGGCACGGTTCTGCTCCTCCGTTTTACGCCTTGTCTCCTCCAGGCGTCCCTGGGCTTCCTCCAGGCGCTGGACCATCCGTTCCACATACAGTTTGTCCAGGTCCGGCCCGCAGCCAAGGTCCACCCGGTACAGGGTGATGACGTTGTGGTTCTCGGCATTGGCCAGCAGTATCCACAGGCCGTTCACATATACCTCCTTGGGTACCCGGTCCTTCCCGCCCTCCGTCCGGCCCGTATAGACCCGTTTCCCGTAACGCAGCATCCGGTTGATTTCTTCCTCTATCCGTTGGCTGTGCTCTGCCACATAGGCGGTTATCTCCAGCCGGCTGTCCCGGTCCTTGCACCGCTCGGCATAACGTTCCTTTGCGTGGTTGCTCACGGTATACATGGATGTTTCCTTTCCTGTCTCCATCCCTTCGTCCCTCCTTATTCATCCTCCGGCATGACATAGGTCTTGGGTGGGATGGCCACAAAGGCCGGCTGATGACGTCCGGTAACCAGGTCCGTCCCTCCCGTGCAGGAGATGTAATTTGACTGTTCCTTCAGGATGGCCTGGAGCACCTCCTTCGCCCGCTCCTTCCGGCGGTAAAACCCTAAGGCATGCTCCTTCCGGTCCGTCTTCCGGTTAAGCAGGAGCACGTAATCCGGCCGGCCGGTACCCGGGGCTACAATGCGTATCTCATCCATGGATTCCGTGGTCAGCAGCCGCTCCTTATTCTGTGTCAGTATCCACATGTTCCTTCCCCCCTTCACCATCCGGTTCCATGCCGGTCTCCTCCGGCACTCCCGTTACCATCTCCCTTATGTAGCGGTGCGGCACGTTGCAGTCCACGGCATTTTTCATCAGTTCCGCGGATGTGCTTTCCCGTATGAGCCGGTAGAAATCGGAAAAGGTGACCTCCACCCGGTCCTCTTTTGAGA
>NZ_JAJCHK010000052.1:0-23387 GCF_020554465.1 Enterocloster sp. 210928-DFI.2.20 | reverse complement strand
AAAGTTCAATGCCAGAGTTTTGCTGGCATGATCACTCAAGATTCCGAGAGATCATGAAACTTAATAACACTTCCTTATATTCCAATTTACAGTTACGCTAAAGGTAGTTCAAAATCTGATATAATTTGTCAGTATTATTATGCAAATATTGCAAAAAAAGATGTTAAAGATGAACTGAAGAAATTTCAAACCGTTATAAAATATTTAAAGAAGTTCTATCGACGTAGTAAAGTTCGAAATAAATATCTAAGTAATAGTAAACTGTTTTATGAGGTTCTTTACTGGGGAACATCTATTGTACTTAGAAATAAAAATGAAATTAAAGATGAAGATATAGAAAAGGTGTATGATCTGCTTGATAATGCTAGTCAATGTGATGAAATATGGCAAAGGATTATAAACAATTCACAAAAAAATATAGAACTTATTTTTGAGCCCAATGGGAGCCATTATTACTCTGCGATAAACAATAGATATAATTTAGTTGCAAATATTTTTCAAATAGTATTTAATATTGATTTTCAAAAACATTTAAAGGACTCAGAATCCTTTAAGAATATTATGAATCAAGGTGAGATTGATGAAATTAAACACTATAAAATTAATAAACCATTACCTGAAACATTAACCATTGAGGATATTATTTCTGATATGAAAAAATCTAGATTTTTAATAAGGCCAGATTACCAGAGATCAGAAGTGAAAAATTTACAGAAAGCGTCTTATTTGATGGAGAGCATTCTACTAGGAATTAATATACCACCGTTATTTGTATATAAACGTGCAGATAAGGTTAAAGAGGTAGTAGATGGTCAACAAAGACTTCTTACTATACTAGGATTTTTGGGGAGGACATATGTAGATGAAAGAGGAGGGGTTGTTAATTCTAATAAGGATAGATTTAAACTTACAAAAATAAAGATATTGTCGGAATTGGAAGGTAAAAGTATTGAAAACATAGGCAGCAATTTTGAAGAAAAAGTGTTAGAATTTCCTATGGATATAATCGAGATCGATTATGAACAAAATCCGGATTTTAGTCCCATCGATTTATTTTTAAGATTAAATACAAAGCCATATCCTATTAAAGAAAATACTTTTGAAATGTGGAACGCTTATGTAGATAAAGATATTGTTATTAAAGTCAAGAGTATAGCTAATAAATACGAAAAGAAGGTATTTAGAGCTAAGGATAATCGAATGAAGCTAGAAGAGTTAATAACATCTCTGGCTTATATTGATTACAGAATGAATCAACCTAATACTGATATTTGCAATGTTTTAAATATTTATAAAAGAAATGACAGAATGTGCTCAAGAATAATGAGTAAAGATAATGTAACAAAAACGTTAAGTGATTTATCAATTAATTCACCTAAACTTTTTATAAGTGCATTAGATAATGTCGAGCTTTTTATTGAAAAGATTCTTTTACTAATAGATAATGATACAGATAGAATGAGAGATCTTTTTAATCATTCGAGAAAGGGGACACTATATAAAACTGATCAAAACTATTATTTTTTATGGGCAATGTTATTTAACATTACTTTAGAAGAGATTAAAATAAACAAAGCATGTCTGTTTGAGAATATAAAAAAATTTTTCCAGATAGCACAAAAGGTTCCCAATGAATGTACAGTTGAAAAATTTATTAACATGTTAAGTATTAAGTTAAAATAATAAAGATAGGTGTGGAAAAGATAAGTAGCTGGATCGTATTGATGAGGTTTTGTATGCCTTATAAAAGGTACTTAATGAATTTCTTATTGGTAGTAGTAAAGTGAAGTGTTGAAAATATAAATGCACGTTTTTCATAGTGGATTTATTCTGATATGGGAGGGAAGATCGCATGTCCGCCCAGGGCCAATTCTGCTCTGTGAACATCATTTTTATACACTCAACACATCTGGATTGCGTGAATCGTGACAACGACTTGATTAAGGCGTGGAAAGATTATTGGGAACAACAAGATATTCATATTGGATTTGGTGGTGTTCCATCATACCAAAATGCGATTGCTGGTGTTCCACATATTTGTATGAAAGTTCCTACAGGCGGCGGAAAAACTTTCATGGCCTGCGCATCAATAAAGAAAATATTTGATGCAATGCCTTTGGATAAGCCACGTGTGGTCATCTGGCTTGTTCCGTCAGATCCCATTTTGATGCAGACAATTAGAACTCTTTCCGATGTGAATCATCCATATCGGCGGCTGCTTGAGTCGGATTTTGCAGGGCGGGTTGGTGTATACACAAAAGAAATGTTGTTAAATGGACAGGGATTTTCCCCAGATACGGTTCGTGAAATGCTTACGATTTGTATCTTAAGCTATGGTTCGCTGCGAATTGACAGCAAGAAGAAAGATGTACGCAAGGTATATCAGGAAAATGGGAATCTTCTTCGCTTTGCAGAATTTTTTAAGGATGATGATGTGTTGCTGGCGGATACGCCGGATACTGCGCTCATCCAGGTACTTCGCCATCTTTCCCCTGTTACGGTTGTAGATGAGAGCCATAATGCCGGATCAGATTTGAGCGTAGAAATGCTGAACAACCTAAATCCGTCCATTGTTTTAGATTTGACTGCGACACCGCGTAAGAATAGTAATATTATTTCCTATGTGGATGCCCGTGAACTGAAAAAGGAAAACATGGTCAAGCTTCCGGTGGTGGTCTATAATCGCACCAATAGGCAGAGCGTAATTCAGGATGCAATTCAACTGCGGGGCAGTATTGAGAGGCAGGCAATTGCAGAAGAGCAATCTGGCGGACATTATATCCGCCCCATCGTTCTTTTCCAGGCTCAGCCTAAAACGAATGGTGATAGTGAAACCTTTGATAAAATCAAGACCATGTTGGTTGATATGGGCATACCGGAAAAAGAGATCGCTATTAAGACTTCAAAGGTTGATGATTTGGGAAATACGGATCTGTTGAAGCATGATTGTGAGATACGGTATATTATTACGGTTAATGCATTAAAGGAGGGGTGGGATTGCCCATTTGCTTATATATTGGCTTCATTGGCTAATAAAACGTCTTCCGTAGATGTGGAACAGATCCTAGGACGGATTTTGAGGCAGCCATATGCGAAGCAGCATGCAGCCCCACTTCTCAACACTTCTTATGTGCTGACCTGTTCCAATGATTTCCATAATACATTGGAGAATATCGTAGCGGGATTAAATAAGGCAGGATTCTCAAGAAAGGATTTCCGTATAGGAAAGGCAGAAGAAATACCGGAAACGCCCACACTGGAAGAACCCTATCATCAAATGGGTCTGCAGACTGGAGAACAGGAACAAGACGAGGCAGATACTTTTGAGGATATAGTTCCTGAAGAAATCCGGGGAGTATTAGAGACTGGAAGTGAAAATGCAGAAGCGGCACCAGCTATTGTGGACATGATTAAGGAGGCATCCAAACAGGCAGAGGAATATAATGATGCCATTGCAGATACAAATGATTCAGGGTTGATTGGAGGCGAGCTGGGAGATATGCTGCAGCAAAATAAAATACAATCACATTTTAGAGAAGAAGTGGAAAAAATACATGTTCCTCAGTTCTTCCTAAAAACAGTGCCGGATTTATTTGGTGATGAATACGAATTGCTGGAACCTGAGAACCTGTCAGAGGGATTTTCTTTAAGCGGGCAGGATGCTACAATCAGTTTTGAGCTTGCTACAGGAGAAATGTATAAGGTAGATATCCAGGAACAGGGAGAAGCTGTACCAAAATACAAGCGTACATCTAAAAGTGAGAGTGAATATATCCGGGAGTACCTTTCAAAATTACCGCCCGAAAAGAAAATTGAACAATGCGCGGATATGATTTGCCATCAGATTAACAAGAATAATAGATACGCTGCGGCGGAAATATCAGATTATGTGCATCGCATTATTTCTAATATGAGTAATGACGAGCTGACTGCTATGGAAACAGCCATCCCCGTTTATGCGAATAAGATCCAGAAAAAGATAGACACATTGGAAAATATATATCGTGAACAGCAATTTTTCAAGTGGCTCGATAGCGGGAAAATCGTGTGCCGTGAAAACTATGTATTGCCAGAAGTAATCACCCCGGCATATACTACAGATTCGATTCCATACTCATTGTATGATGCAGAAAAAGATGATATGAATCATTTTGAGCATAATCTGCTTGATGTGATAGTAGGGTTTGAAAATGTGAAATGGTGGCATAGAATCATTGAGCGTAAAGATTTAAGACTAAATGGATATATCAATCATTATCCGGATTTCATGGTTATGACAAAGGATGGAAAAATTGTTTTGATTGAGGCAAAGGGCGATTATCTTGATGGAGATGATAGTAAATCCAAGTTACGTCTTGGCAGAAAGTGGGCTGCACAGGCTGGGCGCATGTATCGCTATTTTATGGTGTTTAAGGATAAGGATTTAGGAATGGATGGAGCATATACAGTGGATAAATTTGCTGTTGTCATGAAAGAATTGTGAATTAGTCCTATTTGAAAATACGGAATGTTTTTTGAAGGAGGAATCTATGGCATATGGAAAATCGATAGAACTGTTTCTGGCGAATGGTACAGCAGACAGCCTTATAACGGCAGAATTGTCTAACTGGAATGGAAAGGCAATTAAAATCCCGCGAATTGAAGTAAGCGAATGTAATCGTGATGATATAAAAGGCGCTGGAATCTATTTTCTCTTCTGTAAAGAAGATGATGATTCTGATTCCGTATATATCGGTGAGGCAGAGAATATTCAAGAGCGTTTAATACAGCATTTACGTGATTACTCCTCGGAAAAAGAAAAGTATTATTGGAATACAGCGGTTCTGTTTGTTGAGAGAGATTTAAATAAAGCCCTAATACGATATTTAGAAAATCGTTTAGTAGAAATAGCGCGCAAGAGTAAGCGCTATATAGTGCTAACAAAAAATACATACCGGAACACAGTGATGAAAGAATCACAAATCGCGGCTATGGAAGAATTTGTGGATAACATCAAGATTCTTATTAGCTCATTGGGCTATAAGGTTTTAGAACCAATGCTTCAGAATGACAGTGTTTCAAGTCAGGATAATGAGATGCTTTATTTGACGGTTGGAGGCACGGAAGCTAAGGCTATGATCACAACAGAAGGATTTGTTTTGATTTCTGGATCGTCAGTAAATGAGAAGACTACCGTGAAATCACTTAGTGCTGGTATGGTGAAATTACGAAATAAGTATCTTGATGCTGGGAAAGTAAAGAACTGGAAAACTGTAGAAGATATTCTATTTTCCAGTTCTTCGGCCGCCGCAGTGTTTGTTTTGGGCTATAGTGTAAGCGGACCAGCAACTTGGAAAGATAAAAATGGAAGAACGCTAAAAGAAATCGAAGCAAAATTGACGGAGTAACGATTGTTTATCTTGGATAGAAGAAAAAGTTATAATGGGAGGTGATGCGGAGTGATACGATGAGAAACTATGATTTATTTGGAGGTCGCGAATAGTTTAAATCAAGAAAATTGAAAGAAGCGTTGTGTGTAATAGGGAATATGATGAAAATATCATAAAAGATAATGTGAAGAAAATAGATGCTTATGAAAAACAGTTGATAATTTGTTATGTTGAAAAAGGGAGATGCCAAATGCACCAACGATATTGATTCAAAAATGTTTTAGACATGCAAAATAATTAAGACAAGTATATATCTTTTGATTCTCAAAATCAATATATTATTTTAGGTCATAATCTCCAAAATATAATGACAACCAGAGAAAATCTATTTGAGTTAAATACAATTCAAAAAGATGAGATGACTATATTTACACTAAAAGAATATTTATAAACACTATTTATTAATACGGTAGCCGTCGCTTGTGAAGAGCGGCGGTTTTTATGAAGAAAAGAGATTGAAAAATGAGGTGGCATATCCCCGTTTTTTGCTGAATTGCCGCTAGAGAAATCCGATGGCAGTCGGCAAGAGATAGAGGAACAGGAGCATGATGAGAGCCATGGCTACTGTATAGAATAAAGTTTTTGATGCTTATGATATCGAAAATTTTATTGTTGGAAGTAGAAAACAAACAAAGGACGCGTCTCGAAATTAATCCTCGAATAAAACGAGAGTCGCCAGTTCTGAAAAATCATGTTATAATTTTTAGGAAAACAATCATTTCGAGCGATTCGCAAAAAGGAATTTCGTTAGTATCTAAATATGGATTATATCTGCCTAGTAGAAAAGGGTTGGTTAATTATGTAAGAAGGGTTTTGAGATATTACGTAAGAAAGAGGGGATGAGCTATATGAGAAAAACAGTGGAAGTACCGGCATATCATGAAATGATGCAGGAATTGTTTCAGGCCATAAAAGAATTAGGGGGGTCGGGAACGATACAAGAGATTGATGATAAAACGATTGAAATATTAGGTTTATCTCCAGAAGTATTAACAATTATGCATGGTGATACCAGTAAATCAGAAGTCGAATATAGGTTGGCGTGGACAAGAACATATATGAAAAAGGTTGGAATTTTAGAGAATTCTGCACGTGGAGTATGGGCGCTAACTACGGTAGGCCGTGAATTACAGGAAATAAATTCGGATGAAATTGTTAAAAAGGTTCGTGAAATGACCTTATTAAAGATGAAAGATACGAAAGAGATAAGTCTTGAGGATCATAATTTAGAAAATGACGGCGTTGATACACCAGATGAAATCCAGACATGGCGCGAAAAACTCAAAAATGTATTAAAAAATTTAAAACCGGATGCATTTGAACGTTTAACACAACGATTATTAAGAGAGTCTGGATTTACACAAGTAAAAGTTACGGGAAAGACTGGGGATGGTGGAATTGATGGAATGGGAATAATAAAATTGAATGGAATAATTAGCTTCCATATGCTTTTTCAGTGTAAAAGATATACAGGAAGTGTGTCTGCTGGTGAAATTCGGGATTTTAGAGGAGCTATGCAGGGAAGGGCTGATAAAGGCCTGTTTATTACAACCGGTAAGTTTTCTGCACCTGCAATTGAAGAGGCCAATAGACCTGGAGCTACTCCGATTGATTTAGTTGATGGGGATGAATTGGTAGAAAAGTTGAGAGAATTACAGTTAGGAGTTGCCCCGGTCAATGACTATGTAATTGATGATGCTTGGTTTTTATCAATTTAGGCCCCGGATTTACTGGTACATCATTTACATAGACAGTATTTATCAACCGGATAGCATCAAGCATTTAATCATAAGCAATATAAAAGGGTAAATATATGAAAAACATACAAAAAAACACAATCCCCAAACACAGAAAACTCCATCTGATATTCAGATTCCTCCAGGGCTCCAAACTCTATTTTGCCGCGGCCGTAGCCGCATCCCTGGTATCAACCATATTAAATGCCCTGACACCGCAGATTTTTCGCTTCAGCATTGATGAGGTGCTCAGTGGAAGCAGCGGAACCATCAGCAGCAGCGGAACCAGCGGAAGGTACCTATCCAGCCACCTCTGGGTTCTGGCGCTGATGATTGTGGCGGTGGCAATCGCCTCCGGTATTTTTACCTACATCAGCCGTACCAATACAGCCAGGGCAGGGGAGAATTTTGCTAAAAATTTGCGGGATACATTATTTATCCATGTGCAGAAGCTTCCCATAAGATGGCATGACAGGAACCAGACAGGGGATATTATCCAGCGGTGTACTTCTGATGTGGAGGTGATACGCGGATTTGTGGTTACCCAGCTTCTGGAGGTGTTCCGCACGGCCTTTCTTGTGCTTACGTCTTTTGTCATGATGTTTTCCATGAATGTGAAGCTTTCCTGCATCGTTCTCCTGTTCGTGCCGGTTGTTGTGGTGTACTCCACTGTGTTTTACCGGCTGATAGCCAAGCGGTTTACCACTGCGGACGAGGCAGAGGGAGAACTTTCCACGGTCGTGCAGGAGAATGCAACAGGAGTGCGCGTGGTGCGGGCATTCGGACGGGAACAATTTGAGATGCAGCGGTTTGACAAGAAGAATAATGCCTTTGCCAAGCTGTGGATTCGTCTGGGGACGTTATCAGGACTGTATTGGGGGATTGGGGATCTGATAACGGGGCTGCAGGTGATTGCGGTTATTATTTTCGGAGTGGTGGAAGCTGTGAATGGTTCCATATCGGTTGGTGAATTTGTGGCGTTTGCGGCTTACAATTCAACGCTGGTGTGGCCAATCCGCGGCCTTGGGCGTATTCTCTCTGATATGAGCAAGGCTGGCGTTTCGTTTGAACGTGTGGATTATATCATACGCTCCCAGGAAGAAGCCTATGGAAAGACAGATGAAAAAGGAGGGAAGGAACGCGAACATTCCAGTGGAAAGTATGATATCTCCTTCCAGCATGTATCCTTCGGATATGAGGAAGGAAAGGATGTGCTCCGGGATATTTCATTTACAGTTCCGGAAGGTAGCACCTTTGGGATTCTGGGCGGAACGGGCAGCGGGAAGTCTACGGTAATCCAGCTTCTTTCACGGCTCTATGAGCTGGAGGAAAACAGGGGAAGCATCTGTATTGGCGGCAGAGCTGTTAAGGACCTCCCCATTGAGGAGCTCAGGAGAAATATAGGAATGGTATTGCAGGAACCCTTTTTGTATTCCAGGACAATCCGGGAAAATATAGCGGCTTCCGTACCAGGCGCGTCTCTGGAGGAGATTCGGTACGCGGCTCAGATTGCGTGTATTGACGACGCCATTATGAGTTTTCCGGATGGATATGACACTCTTGTGGGGGAACGGGGAGTTACTTTGTCGGGAGGGCAGAAGCAGAGGATTGCTATTGCCAGAATGCTGCTTCGGAAAGCTCCCATTATGGTGTTTGACGATTCCTTATCAGCAGTGGATTCCCAGACAGATTACCGCATCCGCTGCGCGCTGAAGGAACATATGAGGGAGGCTACAGTTATTCTGATATCCCACAGAGTGACATCTCTTATGGGCGCGGATGAAATCCTGGTGCTGAATCAGGGAAAAATAGAAGAACGCGGAACCCACGGGGAACTGATACGGAGAAATGGAATCTATCGCAGGATTTATGAAATACAGATGAGCCGTGATGACAGAGACCTGATGGGACAGGATGAAAAGGATAAAAAGAATAAAAAGGATAAGAAGAGTAAAGAGGATAATAAGATAGAGGATAAGATGGATGGGGGGATAATCAATGGCAGCATATGAAGAACAGGAGTATAACAATCCCTTTAGCTTCCGCATATGGATGAAGCTGTTTCCGTTTTTCAAGCCGTATAAGAAGTTTTTCGCAATTACGCTGGGTCTTAATATTCTGCTTGCGGGAGTGGATATCCTTGTGCCTCTGTTCCAGAGCTATGCCATTGACACATTCATTATCCCGGACCGTTTGGATGGGCTTGGAGTATTTACCCTGGTTTATATTTCTGTTATTGTGGCCCAGACTGTCTGCGTGTATGTGTCGGTTCACGCGGCTACATCCATAGAGATGAATGTGGGAAAGGATTTAAAGAGAGCGCAGTTTAAACATTTGCAGACCTTGTCGTTTTCCTACTATAATACGACTCCGGTGGGATATATCCACGCCCGGGTGATGAGTGATACTCTGAGGATTGCGGGGATGATAGCCTGGGGCCTGGTGGATATGTTCTGGGCCCTGATTTATGTGGTCAGTGTGTTTGTGATTATGTTTATGCTGAACGCGCAGCTGGCATTTATCATCACCATGATTGTTCCGTGTATTGCCCTTTTGACCGTGTATTTCCAGAATCGGATTCTGAAATGGAACCGGAAGGTGAGGCGGATCAATTCCCAGATTACCAGCGCCTACAATGAAGGCATTACCGGGGTTAAGACGTCAAAGAGTATGGTCATTGAATCGGACAATGAAAAACGCTTCTTTGAAAAGACATCGGATATGCATCAGGCGGCGATCCGTTCGGCTAAGCTGAATGCGGTCTATATTCCGGCTATTTTGTTTTTCAGTTCTGTGGCCTCAGCTGTGGTGTTGGCAAAGGGTGGCTATATGGTCCAGGAAAATATCATTAAACTGGGGACGCTGTCTGTATTTATCTCGTATGCGGTTGTTATATTTGAACCCATACAGCAGCTTGCCAGGCTGCTGGCGGAGTTGATTTCCTGTCAGGCAAATATTGAGCGGGTGATGGATCTGCTGGAACAAAAGCCCAATGTGGTGGACAGAACCGATGTGCTCAGGAAGTACGGGGACGCATTTTCACCCAATAAGTGTAATTGGGAAAAAATCCAGGGAGACATTGTGTTTGAGGATGTTTCCTTTATGTACCCGGACGGGAAGGAATATGTGCTGGAACATTTTAACCTTCATGTGCCTGCCGGCATGAATGTTGCCATTGTGGGTGAGACAGGGGCGGGAAAGTCTACCCTTGTGAACCTGGTGGGGCGTTTCTTTGAACCTACAAAGGGAAGGATATTGATTGACGGCGTGGATTACCGGGAACGGTCGCAGCTGTGGCTTCACAGCCAGATTGGTTATGTGCTGCAAAATCCGCATCTGTTTTCGGGAACTGTGCGGGAAAATATAAGGTATGGCCGCCTGGATGCATCGGATGAGGAGATTGAGGAGGCGGCCAGGAATGTGTCTGCGGACATGGTTGTGGCGAAAATGGAAAAGGGATATGACAGCGATGTGGGTGAAAGCGGAGGCCTGTTGTCCACAGGCGAGAAGCAGCTGATTTCGTTTGCGCGGGCAGTTCTGGCCAATCCTGCCATTTTCGTTCTGGACGAGGCCACCTCCTCCATTGATACCCAGACGGAAAAACTGATTCAGGATGCCACCAACCATCTGCTGAAGGGACATACTTCCTTTGTGATTGCACACCGTTTATCCACAATCCGTCAGGCTGATTTGATATTGGTTGTAAAGGACGGGAAAATCATAGAGCGGGGCAGTCATCCGGAACTGCTGGAGCAAAAGGGATATTATTATGAACTGTATTCCAGGCAGTTTGAGGAAGAGGAGGCTATGAAGGTGTTCGCAGGGGCAACGTTCGCGGGAGAAACAGATTGGGAATCAGTATGCCAGCCATAAATAAGGAGAAAAAATGAGACTTCAAGAAGCGTGTGTCCGGTTTAATAAATTAGCAGGTATCAGATTTGAGGAATTGTTCAGCCAGAACGATATGAACATGATTATCATTAATAAAGGGAAAACAGGCCAGCTTTTGGAGCTGGCCCTGGGAATGCATTTGTCCAGCACAAATCTGGATTTTGATGATGGGGAATTGAAAACTAACAAGTGTGATAATGCAGGTAATCCAAAGGAAACGGTTTTTATTACACAGATTAGCAGTGTGATCGATGAACTTATTCAGGAGCGCCCCTTTGAGGAAACGCATTTGTACGAAAAAATCAGCAATATTTTATATGTGCCGGTCTGTAAAGACGGCGATCCCAAAGACTGGATGTTTTTGCCCAGCATCCATATCGATCTCAGTTCGCCCCGGTATGCGCAGCTTCGGGATATTTGGCGTTCAGATTACTACTCCATTTGCAGGCAGCTGAGGATGCACATAGAGACAAGCCCGGATAGGCGTATACATACATCCAACGGACAGCATATACAGGTGCGGAGCAAGGATTCAATGCCGTATCACCCTATTTATTCCGAAGTATATGGCCGTTATGTTTCAAATAAGAACCATGCGTTCTATTTCCGTAAGGAGTTTGTTTATGATATCCGCAGTATAAGCAGATAGGTATGGGTACCGGAACATTTGTCAGGAAGGCCGAATCCGGCCTTCTTCTGCCGGCCTTGCCGATTCCGGCTATTCACCGCCGGCCCGTTTTTTAATATACGTCTGATTTCACCCCGCCTTTTTATTCTGCTAACCGGCCCCCGCCGGTCAATACTCCACATGCATCACTATATTTTGTGGATAATCTCCATATGATTTTCCGAAAATGTTGATTCCGCCCACATGTTTTGCGTCCTTTTTAATTTCTATCTTAAAAGAGATATAGGGCTGGGCTGAAAGCGCAAGGGTATCAATGTTGATTTCTTCTGATTTCATCACCCCGTCTAAATAAGTTCCGCTCCCATCCACGCTGATTGTTTTTAAAAGACCGAATTGTGTGTTTCCGTCTGTCCACCAGATCGGTGTCAGTTTTCCGTGCCTTCCTCCAAAATCACCAGGAGAGGTATAGGTAAGAAGTTCCCTGTCATTGATGGAAAATGTAATGTCGGAGGGCCACACATTCCGGTATCCAGGTGCCTCGGAGCAGATTTCCAGGCTGAATGATACATAATTTGGATTTTTGCCGCTGATGAAATGGTTCGGGAAGCGGTATTCCACAAAACCCCTCTGGAACCAGATTAACTGTGCCGCGCTTCTGCCGGGTGAGTAAAAAGATTTTATATCATCGCAGGAATCAATGTAGGTTTCCTCGTTTACCATTCCGCAGGTCGGATGAATCCTGAAATCGTAATAATTCCCAATGGGCATATCCACGCTGAATGACCGCCGCTCCTTTTCCTGGGGGGAAGTGTTGATAGACAGAAACACATCCTCTGCCCTGGAACTGCATACTTTTTGGGAACCCCGGACGCCCGGAAGCATCTCTGTATTAATCAGATTGGCTTCTTCCAGCATATTCACATGAAATGCAGCCGATGAAACAGGAATCGTAAGCTCCTGCGCCAGTTCCACGATATTCATGGACTTATGTTTTAACAGCGCCAGCATCCGGATTCTGACTCTGGATGAAAGTGCCTTCCCAAGCCGTTCAAATAATTCAAAATTCTCTTCCGAATCAATGTCAAGTACAATATGCCGGTCTATCTTTTCTTTTTCATTTGCTGATTGCCGATTCATAGATACCCCCCGCAGCTGACTTTTATGCATAGCCAATTTTTACACATAGCTGACTTTTACACACATACAACTTCCTGCATAGCAAACCTTTTTCAGCCATACCCATTCAGAATGCTTTATTGTATTATTATATCGGGTGTAAAAGTAAAAAACAAGGAGATAGAATGTTAATTCTGCCATTTGTTACAGTAATACTGTATTAATCAAACCACACCAAAACATTAATTTTGGAAATATGCACAAATATTTTATTATTATACCCATAATATATTGACATTTTGTACAATAAGTGCTATTTTAAAGGTACATTAAAACTGCAAGTAAAGATGTGAGGGTGCCATGACAAAATTTTATAAAAAAGGATATCCCAGACCACAGTTCGTGAGGGAATCATTTTTCTCCCTGAATGGAGAATGGAACTTCAGATTCGATCCCCGAAAGGAGGGAATCAAATGCGGATGGCAGAATGGATTTGAAGACCGTAAAATTATCGTTCCGTTTTCGTATGAAAGTCCGGCGGGCGGAATTGGGGTACAGGATGAATGCAATGTTGTCTGGTATTCCAGAAGCCAGTCATTTGAACTTCACGAAGGGAAAAGAATCCTTTTAAACTTTGAAGGATCGGATTACCGGACGGAGCTCTGGGTCAATGGAATTTATATGGGAGTTCACGAAGGCGGATATACCAGATTCACCTTTGATATTACAGAAGCACTGAAAAAAACGGGGAATCAGCTGGTCTGCCGCATTGAAGATACCTATTCGACCGTACAGCCCAGAGGAAAACAGCGGTGGCTTAAACAAAATTATGACTGCTGGTATACCCAGACAACGGGAATCTGGAAGGATGTATGGGCAGAAGAAACTGACAGCAGTTATTTAACAGCCCTTTATTTAACACCTCTCTATGACGAAAATTCCCTGGAAGTTGATTATGAACTGAATTTATGGAAGGACAGCTCTGATTCATTTGAAATTGAAACCATTATTACATTTGAGAATTTTACCATTTATTCCGGAAAAGATAAAGTCATAAAAAATGCGTTTTCCAAAAAAATCTCTCTTGTTAATGATGAAATCAAGTGGAAAGTACGATACTGGTGTCCTAAATCACCTAACCTCTATGATGTATGCATCAGAATTTATAAAAATGGGAAGGTAATTGATGAGGTTGGTTCCTATTTCGGTTTACGGAAAATATCCACTGATTCCGGCAGAGTAAAACTCAATAACATGGACTTTTATTTAAAGATGGTGCTGGACCAGGGCTACTGGGAATCGTCCCTGCTGACCCCGCCGGATGAAGAGGCGCTGATTCTGGATATTAAAAAAATACTGGAATATGGATATAACGGAGTGAGGAAACACCAAAAGATTGAAGACGAACGCTTCTACTACTGGGCTGATGTCTATGGTCTTACTGTCTGGTGCGAGGCGCCTTCGTTCTATGAATTTGACCGCAGGGCCATTGAATGTGTGACAAAAGAGTGGGTTGACATTGTAAAACAGCATTATAACCATCCGTCCATCATTACCTGGGTTCCATTTAATGAATCCTGGGGGATTCCAAGAATCCTATGTGATAAAAAACAGCAGGTTTTTACGGAAGCCATTTACTATCTGACGAAATCCCTGGACACCACCCGGCCTGTCATCAGCAACGACGGATGGGAGCACACGAAATCCGATATCATAACACTTCATGATTATGCGGAATATGGGGAGGATCTTCTTAGCCACTGGACGGATTGGGAACAAAACCTGTCCAATACCCAATCCTTTAACGGGGAGCGCTATGCCTTTGCCGGCGGCTTCCGTTATGAGGGACAGCCTATTATTTTAAGTGAATTTGGCGGAATCGCTTTCTGTAAGGATGAAAAGGCGTGGGGATATGGGAACGCAGAAACATCAGAAGGCAGTTATCTGGAACGGCTGAATAGCCTGACAGACGCGATATATAGTATGGATTTTATCAGCGGATATTGTTACACACAGCTGACCGACGTAGAACAGGAACAAAACGGACACATGGATATGAACAGACGGGACAAAGTGGGTGCCGAAAAAATAAGAACCATTATACAAGGAGGAAGAAAATGAGAAAGAGATTATTAGCACTTGGACTGGCAGGAATCATGGCGGCGTCAGCTGCCTTAACCGGATGCTCCGGTTCCAATGGAGCGGCAGAAACAAAAAGTGAAGCAGCCCAGACAGAGGGATCTGAGGGCGGAAAAACAGTAATTACCTTTTGGAACGGTTTTACGGGTTCTGATAAGGACACCCTGGAAGCACTTGTTCAAAAGTACAATGATACCAATGATAAAAACATTGAAGTACAGATGAATATAATGCCCTGGGACAGCCTTTACCAGAAGCTCGCCACGGTACTTCCTGTAGGCGAGGGGCCTGATATCCTGGCATTTGCTCCGGAGCGCCTTGGCACGTATGCGGAACCGGGTGCCCTGGCGCCTGTTGACGATGCTTATGCAGATGGAATCATTGATGAATCAGTGGTGCCCGATGCGCTGAAGGACAATTTAAAGTGGAAGGGGACCTATTACGGCGTACCCATGAACTTTGCAACCCTTCTTTTATATTACAATAAAACAATCTTTACAGAAGCCGGATTAGACCCGGAAACGCCTCCTGCAACCTGGGATGAACTGGAGCAGTATGCAGAGCAGATTGTGGAGAAAACAGGAAAATACGGTTTTGACATGGCGGTTAAGGAGACAACCCCAATGTGGTGTATCATGCTGTGGGGAAATGGCGGAGATTTCATAAAAGATGGAAAAGCTGTTTTCAACAGTCCTGAAAATGTGGAAACCATCACCAGGTGGGCGGAAAATATCCGTGACAAGAAATTTGGTCCGGAGGTTTTAACCGGAGGTGAAATTGACAAGCTGTTTGAAAGCCAGAAACTGGCCATGTACTTCTGCGGGCCATGGGCAACCACCGGATTTAAGAACGCAGGCATTGATTTTGGTGTTGCGCAGGCGCCAAAGGGACCAGAGCAGCAGGTTACACAGGCAAACGGTGTTGGCATGTTTTTAACTGCATCCAGTAAGAATAAAGAGGCGGTTTACGACTTTTTCAAATACTGGAATTCTGTTGACACACAGGTTGAGTGGTGCCTGGGAACAGGATTTCCGCCTGCAAGAACTGATATCGCGGACGATGCGCGTTTAAACGAAAATCCATATATCAAAGAATTTGCAAAACCGGCAAATGAGAGCCAGATGTATTTGCAGCAGTTAACTAACTTTGCAGATATTGAGAATCAGGCTATTACTCCTGCATTTGAAAAAATTCTTCTGCAGAACGCAGATGTAAAAGAATCCCTGGATGAAGCAAATGACATCATTCAGAGCATGCTGGAATAGGACCCTGTAGAGGAGAATGTAAATGATGAAAACTTCACTGGAAAGAAAGAGGGAAAGAGCCGGCCTTTATTTCGTTCTCCCCTCCATGACCATTTTTACCGTATTCGTATTTATTCCGCTGATTATCGCTTTTATATTCAGCTTTTTCAAATTCGACATGATGTTCCAGAATTTCCAGTTTCAAAAGCTGGGTAATTACGCAAAGCTGGCGGGTGATAAAAAGTTTTGGAATGCCCTTTTTAATACGGTTTATTACACCGCCTTCACGGTTCCCGTGCAAATCGGGCTGGCTCTTGTGACGGCGGTTGCGGTAAAAAGAAAGGGATGGCTGAGCGGATTTTTTAAGTCTGTTTATTTTATTCCCGCCATCTGTTCCATGACCATTGTTTCCATCCTATGGAGTTTTCTGGTTAATCCGGACATCGGAATGTTCTGCTACTGGGCAAAACTCCTTGGTTTCAACCCAATCAATGTTTTGAGCAGTCCCACATGGGCCATGCCTACGGTTATTCTTGTCAGCGTATGGAAAAATTTTGGTTTTAATATGGTCATCCTTCTGGCAGGATTAAATGGAATTGATGAGTCCTATTATGAGGCCGCCAATATTGACGGCGCCACCGGATTCCAGAAATTCAGGGGAATCACCATCCCCATGCTGATGCCGACGTTAAGTTTTACGGTTGTGAACTGCATCATAGGCTCCTTCCAGGTATTCGACCAGGTATACATCATGACGAAGGGCGGACCTTTATTTAAGACACAGACACTGGTGCAGCTTATATACAGCATGGCTTTTGATTCGTTCAACATGGGCTACGCGTCCACCATTGCGGTTGCGCTGTTTATCATCACCTTTATTATTTCAGTATTCACCTTTAAACATATGACAAAAGGTGAAGAAGATTTGGGCTGACGGGAGGAATACACATGACGCGGACAAATAACATTTACCGGAAAAATGCCGGGAAGATCATTATAACCATCCTGCTTGCAGCCCTGGCCTTTATTGTTCTGTACCCGTTTATCTGGATGCTGGTCACATCATTTAAACCGGAAGCCGAGATTGTATCCTATCCGCCAAAGCTGTTTTCGGGAAGGTTCAGTCTGGATTCCTATATCAATATCTGGAAGCGGGTTCCATTTTTAAAATACTACCGCAATACCATTATTTTCTCCACAGCAGTGACCGTTACATCGCTGGTGTTTGACACCATGGCAGGTTATGCCTTTGCCAGAATGAATTTCCCCGGAAAAAACATTATGTTTCTTATGGTTATGGGAACCATGATGATTCCCTTCCAGGTAATCATGGTTCCGCTCTACATTGAAATTTTTAAATTTGGCCTTATCAATACGTATCCGGGACTGGTCCTTCCGCGGGCAACCAATGCCTTTGGTATTTTCATGATGCGCTCCTTCTTTATCTCCCTTCCCAAAGGGCTGGAAGAAGCCGGACGGATTGACGGCTGCACGGAATTCGGGATTTTTAGGAAAATCATGGTTCCGCTGTGCAAACCGGCCATTGTATCCCTGTTCATATTTCATTTTATGTATCAGTGGAACGACTTATTGTATCCGCTGCTCCTGACAACGGATGATAATATGAAAACCCTTCCCTCTGGTCTTGCCACCTTCATGGGAACCCATGTGGTCGAATACGGTATTATTATGGCGGGCGCGTGCCTGTCCCTTCTGCCAATCTTAATCGCTTACTTTATTGCGCAGAAGCAGTTTGTACAGGGAATCGCAATGACAGGTATGAAAGGATAAAACAAATGAAAGCGGAAATTACTATCAAAGAAGGAAATAAACGGCCTGTAAACCCTCTGATTTTCGGACACTTCATAGAATATATGAGAGACTGTATCGACGAAGGCATGTGGGCGCAGCTGTTAAAAAACAGGAGTTTTGAAATATCGGAGCACGTAAAAGACGGAGTTCCTGATTTCTGGCACCGGACAGGTGTAAAAGATGCCTTTCACTTTGAACAGGACTGGGACCACACTATTTCCAGGGAAGGCTGTTCTCTTAAGATAACAGACCGAAACCATTATGACGGGTATGCCGGAACCGCGCAGACCGGTTTATGTATCCAGAATGGAAGGTATGAAGGATATGTCTGGATGAAGTCTGAGCAGGAGGTTCCTGTTTCCATTGAAATTTACGATAAAGAAGGACGGGAATTTTTAAGCAAAACCATTTCTGTAAACGGGGAATGGAAAAAATACTGTTTTGATTTTCGATCCGCTGCAGTTACTTACACAGGAACAATGGAAATCCGATTAAAAGCAGCGGGTACATTATGGGTGGATGGCTGTTCTCTCATGCCTTCTGATACGGTAGACGGAATATGGAGAGAAGTATTTGAACGGATAAAAAACATTTCCCCTGCTGTGATACGTTTTCCCGGCGGCTGTTTTGCCGACTGCTATCACTGGGAGGACGGTATCGGTGAGCGGGACACCCGTCCGGTCCGTAAAAATGAGCATTGGGGCGGTTACGAGGATAACAGTTTTGGTATGGACGAATATATGGAGTTCTGCCGTAAAATCGGCTGTGAACCTATGATCTGCGTCAACTTTGGAAGCGGGACAGCGGAGGAAGCCGCAAATTGGGTGGAATACTGCAACGGCTTGGCCGACACGCCTTACGGCCGGTTAAGGGCTGCCCACGGTCATCCCGAACCCTGGAATATCAAATACTGGGATATCGGAAATGAAACCTTTGGTGATTGGGAAATAGGCCATCTGGATGCCTCCGGATATGCGGTCAAGTATCTATCCTTTTATGAAGCCATGAAGGAGAAGGATCCGACCATCACTTTCATGGTATGCGGCGGGGACGGAGACAGCATTTCCCAGGAATGGAACCGGAAGATTTCAGAAATCATCGGAGACAAAATGGATGTGGTATGTCTCCATATGTATTCACAGAAAGAGATACAGGGCGAGCATGACAGCAGGGACATCTACTACGCAACAGCTGGTTCCGTGAAAAAGTACGAAGGGATTTTAAACGACTCCTGCGAGACCATACGCAAAAGCGGCAATCCGGCTGCCATGGCAGCGGTTACAGAGTATAATGTGGGAACCATTATTGACTCTTACCGGGAACAGACATTAGAGGCCGCTATTTTCAATGCCGGCATGCTCAATATGTTTTTAAGGAATACAGATAAGCTTGCCATGTGCAATTTGTCAGATTTGGTGAATGGATGGCCCGGAGGATGCATTGTAAGCAAGGACGGTCATGCATTTGGGACTGCAACGTACCATGTTATGTCCATGTATTCCGGAAGCCGTTTAAAAGAGGTTTTAGACATAGATGTTTTCTCGCCAACCTACAGTACGTCTGAACAGATTGGAAATATAGAACCGCTTTCCGGTGTCCCTTACGTGGATGCGGCGGCCTGCCTTGACGAAAATGGAAATACGGTTATTTTTGCGCTGAACCGTTCCTGCGATCAGGAAGCGGTTCTTGAAATTAAATATGAAACTCCAAATAAAACCGTGGAAAAGGCAGAAATCACCACCATTACTTCGGAGAAAACTTCTGATATGAACACATTGCCGGATGAATCCATTGTACCGGCTGCCTGCATGATGCAGACACAGTCCGGCAGTGTTACGCTGGCGAAACATTCTGTAAATAGAATCGTACTTCTGCCATAAGATATTCTCATATCACAGACATAGGCTGCACACGAAATGACTCAGACAGTTATTTTTCGTGGCAGCCTTTTGTATTCCTATACTGCGCAAAAGCAGGTAGAAGATTTTATGGTTCGTGATATACTGGAAATAATGGGTTGACAGGGACAGAATATTATGAGGCTACGGGAAAAGGTATCTATATATAGTGTAAAATAACATTACACCAAGTGGAAGGTTTTAGAACAGGGGGGATCTATGAGAGATGAGCAGGGAAATAATCTGTATTCAATTGGTAAGCTTGCCGATATTGTAGGGATTCCGGCAACAGCCCTCCGCTTTTATGATGAACAGGGTGTTTTGAAGCCTCAAATAAGGGATGATGAGACGGGATACCGCTATTATACGGAAGAGCAGGTCATGAAATGCATGTTTATATCCGAGATGAGACGCCTGGGTCTCACCGTAGCAGACATTAAGGCACTATGTGAAAAAAGCAGTCTCACATTTCAGCGTGAGGCACTGATTAATAGGATGGTTCTGCTTAACGATGAGCTGGACCATCTGCTTTTCAAAAAGGCATATCTGGAAGAATTGATGAGAAATGTGGATATGGGGTTAGGGTACTTTGAGAGCGCAAAGATTTGCAGGGAAAACCACATTCCTATCAAGATTAAGTATTACCCCGCGGCCTATGCTGTCACCATACCGGTTTACAGGTGTTTTTATGAGCAGGAGAAGTTTTCTACCACCCACAGGCTTCTCTATGATATATGTGAGCAAAAGCATCTGAGAATCTGCGGGCCTGCAACGTCCAGGTTTGAGGACCCTGGTATGGAACATTTAAAAAAACCTTTTTATAAATCCCAGTGGATATTACCTGTGGTAAAGCCGGAAGAGGACATGAAGGGTATTACCCTGTTTCCCGAAATGTGGTGTGTTTACACGTCCCATGTGGGCCCATACAGGAATATTTTGGAGCAGTATGAAAAACTGATGGATTATTGTGCGGAATACGGCCTGAAAATTTCAGGCAATCCCATAGAGGAATACATGATAAGCTGCGCCAATATATGCGGTTCTGAGAATTATATCACCAATGTGATGTTCCCTATTGAGCTGCCTGAATAAATGAATGATTTGATATATGGACCATTTAAAAAGAGAGCGTTTTCCGCTCTTTTTTTGTTTGAAAATTATCAGGTAAACCTTGACTTTACATCAACTTGAATCTCTATAATCAAATTTAGGAAAAACGCGTTTTCTTAATATTTTACAGGAGGAGGTTAGCAGATGAGTACTGATAAAAACCTGCGTCTGGATATGGAAATCGTCCATATAAAGGACATCCGGTTCGGCGCAAAAACAGAAGTCAGGTCCGGCATCCTGTTTATCAACAAACAGGAAATGGTTGAGGCAATCGCGGATCCTTTCTTCAGCTCCATTGACATTGATCTCGCAAGACCAGGTGAATCTGTGAGAATCATACCAGTTAAGGATGTGGTTGAGCCAAGGGTAAAGCTCGACGGCAAGGGAGCAGGTTCATCCTTCCCGGGCTTTGCAGGGGCCTATGAAGGCTGCGGAGAGGGACGGCTTAAGGTATTTAAAGGCTGTGCCATTGTTACTACAGGAACCATAGTTGGTGTGCAGGAGGGTGTGATTGATATGAAGGGAACCTGTGCGGACTATTGTTATTACTCTAAGCTGAACAACATTGTAGTTGTCGGAAATTGCCCGGATGGCACAGAACCCCATGCCCATGAAGCTGCCTGCAGGCTGCTGGGACTCCATGCTGCCAATTATGTTGCAGAGGCTGCAATGGATGCTGATGCCGACGCATATGAGACTTATCAGCTTACCCCTGTGGACCCTGCCAGGAAACTGCCAAAGGCCGGGGTCATCTATATGGCTATGGCCCAGGGCCTGATTCATGATAACTACATATACGGGGTTAATGCGGGAAAAACAAACCCTGTCTACATGAATCCAAATGAGATCTTTGACGGTGCAATCGTAAATGGATGCTGCGTGATTGCCAGTGATAAAAATACCACATGGGACCACCAGAATAATCCCCTGTTAAAGGAGCTGTATAAGCACCATGGTGTGGATCTGGAATTTGCCGGCTGTATTGTAACACCCACCCATACGGTACTCCATGATAAGGAACGCAACAGTCACGCGGCTGTCAGAATGGCCAGGTCTCTTGGCTGGGATGTTGCAGCGGTAGTGGAAGAGGGAGCGGGAAATCCGGACGCGGATCTGATGATGATGATACGCAGTCTGGAAAAAGCAGGAATCAAAACCGTGGGCATGCTTTCCGCATGCTGTGGGGAAGAGGGCACTACAGACAGCACACCGGAGGCTGATGCCTGTATCAATACCGGGACAGATGCGGACTATATGCCCGTTCACCTGGAAAAGATGGATAGGATTATAGGAGATGCAAAACAGATTAGGGTACTTTCCGGCGGTTCTCTTGACGGTTACAATGCAGATGGCAGTGTTGATGTAAACATGGTCGCCATCATGTGTTCAATGAACCAGATGGGGATGACCAGGATGTACTCCGTGGTTCTGTAAGGAGGATAGGTGAGAATGAAGATTATTCATTATATAAATCAGTTCTATGCCCAGATTGGCGGAGAAGAGAAGGCTGATACACCTCTTTCGGTAAGAGAGAACGCCATGATTGGTCCGGGGGTGGCGCTTAAGGCAGCAATGGGGGATGAAGCTGAGATTGTGGCAACCATTGTATGCGGTGATAATTATTTTAATGAGAACCTTAACGAGGTCACGGCAGGCGTAGCAAAAGCCCTAGAGAAATATAAGCCGGACATAGTAATCGCAGGACCTGCCTTCAATGCGGGACGCTACGGAATGGCCTGCGGTAACATTCTTAAAATCTGCAGTCTGAAAGGCATACCGGCTTTTTCGGGAATGTACCCCGAAAATCCCGGTGCAGAAATGTTCCGTACATACGGTTTTATTACAAAAACCAGAAATTCTGCCGGGAGTATGAGGTCTGCGATAGCGGATATGACTGCCCTGATTAGGAAAGTCCTTACGGACCCCAGGTCCTTAAACCCCAAGGCCGACAACTATATCCAAAGGGGACAGAGAATCAACAAATTTTCCAACAAGACCGGCGCTGAAAGGTGTGTTGAAATGATGCTTAATAAGGTCAATGGAAGGCCCTACGAAACAGAACTGCCGATGCCTACATACAACAGAGTGCCTCCGGCGCCTGCCATTAAGGAGCTGTCCAAGGCTGTCATAGCCCTGGTAACAACTGGTGCTGTTGTGCCGGAGGGGAACCCGGACCATATTGAGACCGGTATTGCAACTAAGTTTGGAAAGTACTCATTTAGTAAGGATTACGGCGGTTTCCATATGCCCAGGCATCAGATGATACATGGAGGCTGCGATCCTGTATATGCCCAGGAAGATCCCAACCGAATGATTCCTGCCGACGTATTAAATGATCTCTCGGAATCTTGAGTGATCATGCCAGCAAAACTCTGGCATTGAAC
>NZ_JAJCHK010000051.1:0-26712 GCF_020554465.1 Enterocloster sp. 210928-DFI.2.20 | reverse complement strand
AAGTTCAATGCCAGAGTTTTGCTGGCATGATCACTCAAGATTCCGAGAGATCATTTAGAAGTACTCCCGGACAGGCGGATGGTTTTCTTGATTTTAAGTATTTACTGCTTATTCCTTTTTATAAACCATTGGATATGCCAACCACCACCAAAGCGGCTATGATAACTGCATTTCCATATATGGCCACACGTTTGGCCTTTTCAAATCCTTTCCATTCTCCATCCAGGAACCCCCATGCATTGGCAATGATGAGAGCCAGTCCATTGAACGCAACCCAGCCCACCACCGGACCAAGGGTACCTAATAGGGCTGTCGCCTTACCATAGATAGCCAGCGCACTGAACCATACAATTGACGTCAGCACAACCTTAAAGTATGCTTTTGCGCAGCCGGGTTTTGTATAATCCGTATAAGTCTTGTTCTTAATCAGTTTTGATATGGCATAAACAAAGTTTGCCAGGAATCCTCCCGCAAATACCACTACCCAGGACAGAAGGCTTGCGCTGGTTGGGTTTACCCCCTCTTTCACAGCCAGGGCAACCGGATAATTGGCTGCTGTGGCGCCGATATTAATGGCTGCTGAACCGGCGCCGGAGGCAAGCGCCATGATAAGCCCGGTAATAAATAAGGACGACGTTCCTTTTTCTTTTGCCGTTTTAGTACCCTCATTATTTCCATTTTTCATAAAGCCCGCCTTTGACAGGACAATCACACCGCCCAAAAGTATAAGCTGCCCTAACAGAAGGACCACAAGAACACGGGCCGGCGGATAGGTTCCCAGTATAATCATGGGAACAAAGCTCCCTAAAAGGTTTGATAATCCCAGGTTAATGCCTGTTACAAGAGACACGCCAATCATATCAATCGCTTTGCTGTACCATATAGAACTGATTCCCCAGAAAAAACCGGATAAGGCGCCCACAATCAGCGTGGGAACAGGGGTGGCTGTTATATAGCTTAAATAATGAGGAACCTCCACCATACACCAAATATGTGGGATACACAATACTCCGATAAAAGAAAACAGAACCCAAAACGCTTCCCAGGAAAACGGTTGATACTTCTTAAAGCAGATTCCAAAGCTCCCCTGAAAAATACATGCCAAAAACAGTACAAAAAATGCTGAAGCCATTTTAATACCTCCCAAATATTTCGTTCTATACTTTTCCTTGATTTTTATCGATAAATTTATCGGTACTACCAGTGAACCGTTCGTGATTATCATAAAATAAGTTATATGTAATGTCAATGCATATATTCAACAGTTAATTTCTGTATTTTTTGTGCACTATTAACATTGTCAAACATTTTTATCCTATCTATAATTCATTTATGGTAGTACCAACAATTTATTTTTTAATTCATTTATTGTTTATTGGTAGTACCGTATCAACAGTATACATATCAAACTACAGAGACAAATATCCACAACACAACAAACCGGAGGTACATATCTTATGAGCATTCAATTAAATGGAATCACCTGGTCCCACAGCCGTGGTTACACTTCCATCACAGCGGTGTCACAGCGTTTTTGCGAACTGCACCCGGATGTATCCATTCACTGGGAAAAACGTTCTTTACAGGAATTTGCCGACGCACCTATTGAAAATCTGGCAAAGTCTTACGACCTGCTTGTGATTGACCATCCCTGGGCCGGTTTCGCGGCCACTACAGGAATACTGCTTCCTTTAGAAAAATATCTGTCTAAGGAATATCTGGATGACCAGCTTGCCAACTCTGTGGGCGCGTCTCACCTGAGTTATAATTTCAATGGTTTCCAAAGCGCACTGGCCATTGATGCCGCCACCCCTGTTGCGGTCTGCCGTCCTGATTATTTTAGAAACGGAGAACATCCTCTTCCCGCAGATTTTAAGGATGTAATGGACCTTGCCAGAAAGGGGCATGTGGCGTTTGCCGGCATCCCATTAAACCTGTTGATGGATTTCTATATGTACTGTGCCACATCCACCGAGCATTTCTTTGACGATCCTGACAAAATCGTGGAGACAAGCCTGGGAGTAAGTATCCTGGAGGACATGCGTCAGCTGGCTTCCTACTGCAGCAAATCTATTTTCCAGTGGGACCCAATCCAGGTACATGAAGCACTGGCTGAGGATAATGATTTGTATTACTGCCCTTACGCCTATGGCTACACCAATTATTCCCGAAGAGGCTACTGCAGCCATCCTCTAAAGGCCATGGATTTGGTTACCTACCGCGGCAGGATGCTTCGCAGTGTCTTAGGGGGTACCGGACTGGCTGTGTCCAGCCTATGCGAAAATAGGGAAACGGCACTGCGCTTTGCGGAATATGCTGCCTCTCCCCTGATTCAGACCACCCTGTATACAGAAAACGGCGGGCAGCCCGGCCACCGCAAGGCATGGCTAGACGAAATCAACAACAATATGACCATGAATTTCTTTAAAGATACCCTGAATACTCTGGACCATTCCTATCTCCGTCCCCGTTACAACGGTTACCTGTATTTCCAGGACCATGCCGGAGACTATATACAGGATTACATTATGAACGGAGGCAGTCCGGCCCATGTGCTTGACCAGCTGAACCAGCTCTACAGAAAATCCAGGGAGGAATCCAAATGAAACCTTTGGAAAATATGATTGTTCTGGACTTTAGCCAGTATCTGGCCGGCCCCTCCGCAGCCCTCAGGCTTGCCGATATGGGGGCCCGTGTCATCAAAATTGAACGACCGGGGAGCGGAGACGGCTCCAGACAGATGAAGCTGCACAATCTGGACAGCATGGGGGACAGCGTCCTGTTCCAGACCATAAACCGGAATAAACAAAGTTTCTGTGCTGATTTAAAATCGCCGGAGGACATGAATATGGTAAAAAAACTAATCCGGCGTTCTGATGTAATGATTGAAAATTTCCGTCCCGGCGTCATGAAAAAAATAGGACTGGACTATGAGACAGTCAAATCCATCAACCCCCGCATGGTGTACGGAACCGTTACCGGTTATGGAGCCACCGGCCCATGGAACAAAAAACCGGGACAGGACCTTCTGGTTCAATCCATTTCCGGGCTGGCATGGCTCAACGGTGATGACGGACAGCCGCCCATGCCGTTTGCCCTCTCCCTGGCAGATTCCTACACCGGCATCCATCTGGCGGAAGGCATTATGGCCTGCCTGTTCCGCCGTTTCAGCACGGGCCTGGGAGGTTTGGTGGAGGTCAGCCTTTTAGAATCCATTCTGGATATGCAGTTTGAAGTCATAACCACCTTTTTAAATGATGGACATAAGCCTCCCAAGCGCAGCGCCTTCCACAATGCCCATGCATATCTGGGAGCCCCTTACGGAATCTACCGGACAGAAGACGGTTATATAGCCCTGGCCATGGGAAGCATACCCGAGTTGGGCCGGCTTATTGAATGCCCTGCCCTCAGTTCTTACGACAATCAGGAAGAATGGTTCACAAAGCGGGATGAGATTAAACAGCTCATTGGCTCCCACCTCTTACACAGGACCACGGCCAGCTGGCTTAAAGCCCTTAATGCCGGCGGGTACTGGTGCTCCGATGTATACTCCTGGGACCAGCTGCTCCAGTCAGAACAGTTCCATACTCTGGATATGCTTCTCAACATCAGGCGGCCCGGAGGCAATGACATATTTACCACCCGCTGTCCCATCTCCTTTGGTGATGGCCCCATAAAAAATGAAACCCATGCGCCTCTGCTGGGCGAACATACACTGGAAATCATCGAAGAATTTCATTTAAAGGAGGGAGAGGAAGCATGAAACCATTAGAAGGTATCACCATACTGGACTTCAGCCAGTTTTTATCCGCCCCTTCCGCCACCCTGCGTCTGGCAGATTTTGGGGCCCGCGTCATCAAGGTAGAGCGTCCTGACGGAGGCGATATATGCCGCACCCTGTATGTGTCCAATCTGATAATAGAGAATGACAGTTCCCTGTTCCACTCCATCAACCGCAACAAGTACGGGGTATCCATTGATTTAAAAAATCCAGCTTCCCGGGATATACTATGGTCATTGATTGGGAAGGCAGATGTCATGGTCGTGAATTTCCGTCCCGGAGTGGTGGAAAAGCTGGGACTGGATTACGCTTCTGTAAAGCAGCACTGTCCGTCCATGATTTATGGTGAGATTACAGGTTATGGAAAAAAGGGTCCATGGAGCCCTATGCCTGGCCAGGATTTGTTGGTCCAGTCCCTGTCCGGCCTGGCCTGGCTCAATGGGAACCAGAATCAGCCCCCGACTCCCATGGGACTTTCCGTGGCGGATTTGTTCGCCGGCCAGCACCTGGCCCAAGGCATCCTGGCCGCACTCATAAAACGGGCTTCCTGCGGTGAAGGCTCTTATGTACATGTCAGCATGCTGGAGTCCGTGATGGATATGCAGTTTGAAGTCTTTACCACCTATCTGAATGACGGCGGGCAGTCGCCTGAGCGTTCTGCAGTCAATAACGCAAATGGCTATATCAATGCGCCTTACGGCATATACCAGACCCTTGACGGCTACCTTGCCATTGCCATGGTACCCGTGCCTGTGCTGGGGAAACTTATAAGCTGTGATTCCCTCTTAGGGTACACGGACTCTGAAACATGGTGTACCAGGCGGGATGAGATAAAGTCGCTGCTAGCTGACCACCTGAAAACCCGAACCACAGAATACTGGCTGTCAAAGCTGGAGCCCGCCGATGTATGGTGCGCGGATGTATATACCTGGGATAAGTTATTTAAAACAGACGGTTTTAAGGAATTAGATATGCTTCAGACTGTCCGCACCCCTGGCGGAACAGAGTTTGCCACCACCCGGTGCCCAATTACCATTGACAGGGAACATTATAAAAGCGCAAAAGCTGCCCCTGCTATAGGACAGCATAACAATCAATATATATATTACAAGGAGAATCAACATGGAACAGACTATTTATTTTGAAGAATATGAAATAGGAAGCGTCCGCGAATCCATTGGACGCACCATTACAGAAACGGACATTGTCCTTCATGCCGGTCAGACAGGAGACTTCTTTCCCCACCATATGGATGCGGAATTTGCAAAAACCACTGAATTCGGAAAACGTATCGCCCACGGCACACTCACCTTCTCCATTGCAGTGGGCATGACTGCCAACCTGATTAATCCGGCTGCTTTTTCCTATGGATATGACCATATGCGCTTTATCCATCCGGTTTTCATAGGGGATACCATCCATGTGAAAGTTACCTTAAAAGAAAAACGCGAAAATCCAAAGCATCCTGACAGAGGCTTTATAACAGAGGCTTTGGAAATCTTCAACCAGAACGGGCAGCTGGTTATGGTCTGCGAACACATCATGTCCTGTCTCAAGAAGACAGCTGATGCCTGAATAATTGACATAACAAAGCAAAGACCTCCCCTGGTTTCGTATTCCTGACCAGGGGAGGTCGTCTGCCATTCGTGTGTTTATGTCCTCTGACCCACTTTCCGAATAAATGGTATGAACATTCCTCCTGCGCTGTTTCCCAGTGTCATAACCAGAATATAGACCAGTGCTTTAAGGGACCACACACCTGCCACGGTAAAATAAAACATATTGGCAATACAATGTTCAAATCCAGCCAGTATGAACACGCTGACTCCCAAAAACAGGATAACCGGATTCCCCTTTGACTTGTATCCGTCCACAGCAATGTACATCAGCATCCCGCAGAAAAAGGCCAGTATCAATATGCCTGACAGACTGTCCTCCAGTTTCACGGCGCATATCCCAGCGGCGGCCCGGGCTGTCTTAAGCCTGGTAAAGGATACCAGGGTGCCGGTGGTAAAGGTTCCGCACAGATTCCCAAACCAGACAACTCCCATCTCAGCCATATATGCCAGTGGACGCCCCAGTGCGTATCCTATTTTACCCGTATAGAGAGCAAACTGATTCAGCACAATGGCATAAAGGCCCACAGTAAACAGAAGGGAGCCTGCAATCCGGTTCTCTACACCCAGGTAAACCACCCCGCCTATACCAATGACGATTCCTGCCAAAAAAGCATCTAAAAATGTTTTTACATGTTCCCCCATGGCTTATCCAATCTTTTCTTTTGCAGATCGAATCAGGTGTTTTAGCAGCACCAGTGTGGTAACGCTTCCCACGCCTCCCGGCACTGGCGTCAGCACTCCTGCCTTTGTCTTCACCTGGTCAAAATCCACATCGCCGCACAGGCTTCCGTCCTCATCCACGTTAATTCCCACATCAATGACCACAGCCCCCTCTGCCACATGCTCCGCCTTAATCATGCGGGCCTTACCCGCTGCAGCCACCAGAATCTCCGCATTCCGGCAGGTCCCTGTAAAGTCCGCGGTCCTTGTGTGGCATATGGTTACGGTCGCGTGCTGTCCCAGCATCAGCATTGCCAAGGGTTTTCCCACCACCAGGCTTCTTCCCACCACAGTCACACGCTTGCCCTTCAGCTCAATTCCCTCATATGCAAGCATCTCCATTACTGCCTCGGCCGTACAGGGCGCATATGCATCCGAATCACCGGCAAAAACCTTTGCCAGATTTATGGGACTGATGCAGTCAATATCCTTTTTAACATCAATCAGGCTCTCGATTTCCTTCTCGTCAATCTGCTTTGGAAGTGGCCTCAGCATGAGGATTCCGTCCACATCCGGATTCCGGTTGATTTTCTGGAACTCCTCCACAAACTGGTCATGACTGATTTCAGCAGGAAACAAAAAGGATGTGCAGCGCAGTCCCAATCTCTGGGCACGTTTTGTGGCCCCTTTCTCATAAGAGATATCGTCCGGGCGTTCTCCCACCCGGATAATTGCCAGATGGGGAATATATCCTTTCAATTCCTCTATCTGGACCGTCATCTGCTCCTTCATCTGTCTGGCCACATCTGAACCCTTTATCTCTTTCATAATATCCAATCTCCTTTCTGGCAATGCAGGTATATGATGAATCAGGAGGGGAATATCTTTCCCCCTCCCGAAATCATTTTTATGAGTTTTCCTGAAGTATATGGTATTTCTTGCTGCCCAGGACATACATCCTTGCAATGATTACAAACTGCACCGGTATCAGAACCACGTACTGGACGATTCTGGTGGACAAAAGGGCCAGGTAGGGTGCCCCGTACAGCAGTGAAATCCAGCAGGTATTAAGCAGAAGCCCGTAGACCAGCTGTACAATCAGCACGGCGCATGCAATCCGAAACATAGACCTGTTTTTATGCAGCAGGATTCCATAGGTTAGTCCGGTTAAAAATGCAGTTACTGTAAAACCCGGAAAATACATTCCTATGGGAAACAGTATGGCCCCCAGAAAATCTGCAGCCGCTGCTGCTATGCCTCCCTGCACAGGTCCGAAGAGAACCGCGCCAATAACTATGGGTATAAATGCAAAACCAATTTTAACATTCCATGCTGAAAAGGATAGAAATCTTGACAATACAATGGATACAGCAATCAGGATACCCATCCATACCATATGTTTCGTCTTTGTCATTGCATCCTCCCTGCTACTTGATGTGTTTAAGCACAGCGCCGTACACCTTGTCGGACAGCGCCCTGCCCTTGTCTATGAGTTCCTCTGTCCTGGCATTCAAATCCTCTGCCTGGGTCCGGTCCTTCATCAGCTTTGTGTTGATAAAAATGTTCAGGGATGCCCCCTCCAGGGCAGCTCTGGCAAACAATGCGCCTACTCCCACGTCGCTTAAAGCAATCCGGGTCCCCTTTTCTCCCAGCTCCTCTAAAAGGGTCAGTGACTCATACGCCTTTTCCACAATCTGCAGTGGAACCAGACTGGCTTCCAACAGCGCATGTTCCATGACAGCCTCTCTGGCGGCTTTTTCTTCCTCTGTTCCCCTGGGTAATCCATAGGCCCTGGATAGAGGCTCAAACACCCTTGCGTCCTCGTCTGTCAAATGCTTTAACTCATCCATGAGACTCTGTGACTTTTCAATCAGTTCCTTTATATCCGGCTCCACATCCGCATACTTCCTCTTGCCCAGCGTCAAGTTGCCAACCATAATTCCAAGGGCGACCCCCATGGCCCCCACTGTGGCCGATGCCCCTCCGCCGCCCGGAACAGGCTCATTGCTTGACAGTACATCCAGAAACTCCGTTACCTTCTTATCCAGCATCATATCGTCATTCTCCATTTTAGAATAATCCTGAGATAGATCCATTTTCATCCACATCGATTTTTTCAGCCGCAGGCACCTTTGGAAGTCCCGGCATTTTCATAATATCACCTGCCAGGGCCACCAGGAATCCGGCTCCCACAGATGCAGTGATGTCCCTAATGGATATTTTAAAGCCCCGGGGCCTGCCAAGAAGCTTGGCATTATCCGTAAGGGAATACTGTGTCTTAGCCATACAGACAGGCAGATTTCCATATCCCAGGCTCTCCAGATTCTTCATTTCCTTTAATGCCTTTGGAGCAAACTCCACCCCGTCCGCACCGTACACCCTGGCTGCAATTGCCTCTATCTTCTCCTTGATAGGCAGATTGGTGTCATACACAAATTCCATGGTGCTCCTGCCTTCAGACAACCGGATTACTTCCTTTGCCAGGGCTTCCCCGCCTGCTCCGCCTCTGCCCCATACATCGGTCAGGGCCACATTGACTCCCAGCTCCCTGCACTTGTTCTCAACCAGCTCCAACTCGGCCGCTGTGTCGGACGGGAATTTATTAATAGCGACCACTGCCGGCAGATGGTATACGGTAGTGATATTCTCAATATGCTTTAACAGGTTGGGAATTCCCTTATTCAGGGCTTCCAGATTCTCATTATTCAGTTCTGCCTTAGGTACTCCGCCGTTATATTTTAAAGCGCGTATTGTGGCCACCAGAACAACTGCATTTGGACGCAGCCCGGACATGCGGCACTTGATATCCACAAATTTCTCCGCCCCCAGGTCTGCTCCGAATCCTGCCTCAGTCACCATATAATCCGCTAATTTACAGCCCATCTTTGTGGCAATAACGCTGTTGCATCCGTGGGCAATATTGGCAAAGGGGCCGCCGTGCACAAAGGCAGGGGTTCCCTCCAAGGACTGCACCAGGTTCGGCTTCAAGGCGTCCTTTAAAAGGGCTGCCATGGCGCCCTGGGCCTTTAACTGTCCGGCGGTTACCGGCTGGCCGTCCAGGTCATAGGCTACTATAATCCTGGCCAGGCGTTCCTTCAAGTCCATGATGTCGTTTGCAAGGCAGAATACGGCCATTACCTCAGAAGCCACCGTGATATCAAATCCATCCTGACGGATTGTACCGTCCGGCTTTCCCCCTAATCCGTCCACAATATTCCGAAGCTGGCGGTCGTTCATGTCCACCGCCCTTCTGAAGGTAATGCGCTTGGTATCGATGCGCAGGGCGTTTCCCTGGTGGATATGGTTGTCAAGCATAGCCGCCAGCAGGTTGTTGGCAGCTCCGATGGCGTGGAGGTCGCCTGTAAAATGAAGGTTGATATCCTCCATAGGAACAACCTGCGCATATCCTCCGCCGGCAGCCCCGCCCTTAACTCCAAAAACAGGTCCCAGGGAAGGTTCTCTCATGGCAATCATGGCCTTCTTATTCAAGCGGTTCAGGGCGTCTGCCAGACCGATGGTCACGGTTGTCTTGCCCTCACCTGCGGGTGTGGGGTTGATGGCTGTCACCAGCACCAGCTTTGCATCAGGTCTGTCCTTTAATGCATCGTTGTAATAGCGGTAGTCAATTTTAGCCTTGTATGGTCCGTAATTTTCAATATATTTTTCCGGAATCCCCAGTGCGCCTGCAATCTCGTTGATTGGTCTTGCCTTTGCTTCCTGTGCAATCTCAATATCACTCTTATATCCCATTTTATCTTCCTCCTCTATTTTCTTCTGGGCGCAGCATGAATTGCACCGCCGTCTGCATCCTCAATGGCTTCACCTATTGCCTCGCTGAAGGTGGGATGGGGCCGGACCGTGGCAGCCAGCTGACTCATGGTCAGCTTACCCGCAACCCCGTCGCTCAGTCCGGTAATCATGTCTGTTGCCCTGGAGCACATAAGCACCGCCCCCAGAAGCACCTTGCTTTCTTCCTCAAAGACCAGCTTTACAAAACCCCTGTCCGCCATTTCAATCACAGTCTTTCCATTGGACGACATGATGGCCTTGCCTGTGATGGTCCTGATTCCCCGCATCTTGGCCTCATCAGCCGTCATACCCACCGCTGCAATTTCCGGATTGGTGTAAATGCAGGACGGGATACAGGAAAGATTCATGGGTGCCCTTTCCCCAAACATGGAGCACACCGCGTTGACTGCCTGGGCGGAAGCCACATGGGCCAGCTGTATGCCTCCCAGAACAATATCACCAATGGCATAGATCCCCTTAATGCAGGTTTCAAAAGAGTCATCCACCGGAATCATTCCTCTCTGCATCTGCAAATTTAATGAAGGAGGACAGATTCCCTCTGTATTGGCCCTGCGGCCAATGGAAACCAGGACCCGCTCAGTCTCTACACACTGTTCTTTTTCCTTAGACATAAAATACACCGCCAGCCCCTTCTCCTGCGCTGTCTGTACTGACTGGTCTGTATGCTCTACCCGGTCCACCCGTGCGCCTGTATACACCTTGATTCCTCTTTTTTTAAGAATCATGGTCAGGTTCTGTGAAACCTCCCGGTCCAGGGTGGGCAGGATACGGTCCAGGGCCTCAATGATTGTAACCTCGCATCCCAGAGCATGGTAAATGGTTGCAAACTCCACGCCAATCACGCCTCCGCCTATGATTACCAGTTTTTTACAGTAAACACCTTTCCCCTCCAGCATTTCATCGCTGGTCACCACTCCCGGAAGAGTCAGTCCTGGAATTGGGGGCATGGCAGGCTTGGAACCAGTTGCAATGAGAATCCTGTCTGTCTCGTAAGCCTGGTCCCCCACCTGTATTCTGTTGGAATCCAGTATAATGCCGCATCCCCTGATTAAGTCTATCTTATAGGCCTTAAACAGGCCCTCGATTCCTCCTCGCAGCTGTTCCACCACCTCTGCCTTGCGCTCATGCATCCCGGCAAAGTCATAGGATACCTGCCCTACATGAATGCCCAGCTTCTCACAGGAACGAATCTCCTCCAGCACCTCTGCCGCATGTACCAGGGTTTTTGTGGGGATGCATCCCCGGTTCAGGCAGGTTCCGCCCACATCCCGGCTTTCCACCACAGCCACCCTGTGCCCCATCTGTGCTGCCTTGATGGCCGCAACATAGCCGCCCGGGCCAGCTCCCAGCACAATTAATTCATATCTCTCACCCATTTTACTCTTCTCCTTATATAAAACATGCCTGGGACACCAGACGTAGCGGACTACGGCTGTCAGCGCCCCAGGCGCATTCTTACATGTATGCCAGGTGTTTAACCCTCTGCTTTTCTCTCTACTTCCAGCCGGAATATTTTAGCACCGGATTGCGCGCAGCGCCAACCTCATCCAGCCGGCGTACCGGCGTGGAGTGGGGAGCTTCATGCATGGCTTCCGGATTCTCCACGGAATTTTTATAAATCTCCTTGAAAATATCCACTACGTTGTCCAGAGTCTCCTTAGACTCTGTCTCCGTGGGCTCCACCATCAAAGCCTCATCCACAATCAGCGGGAAGTACATGGTCGGCGGATGGACTCCATGGTCCAGCAGTCCCTTTGCAAAATCAAGAGCAGAAACCCCATTCAATTTCTTGAGCCTGGTCATGCTCATAACAAACTCATGCATACAGATATTGTTGAATGCAATATCAAAGGTGTCCTGCAGCTTCACACGCATGTAATTGGCGTTGAGCACTGCATTTTCGGCTGCTTCCGGTATACCCTCATTGCCCAGGACCAATATGTAGCTCAGGGCGCGCACTACCACCAGGAAGTTACCGTAAAACTCCTTTACGGAACCAATGGTTTGGGCCGGGTTCTCAAATGCATAGCCCTTTTCGGATTTCACCGCATGATACTTGGGAAGGAACGGAGCCAGTATATCCTTGCACCCGACAGCGCCTGAACCAGGCCCGCCGCCTCCGTGAGGCGTGGAGAAGGTCTTATGCAGGTTCAGATGAATCACGTCAAATCCCATATCGCCCGGACGGGCGATTCCCATGACGGCATTCAGGTTTGCCCCGTCATAGTAGTTCAGTCCTCCTGCCTCATGGATGATTTTTGTGATTTCCAGTATATTGCGGTCAAATATACCCACTGTGTTTGGATTGGTAAGCATAAGTCCAGCCGTATCATCTCCCACAACCTCCCTCAGCTTATCAAGGTCCACACAGCCCTCATCATTGGACGGAATGCTGATTACGGTAAATCCCGCCATGGTACAAGAAGCAGGGTTGGTTCCGTGGGCAGTATCCGGTACAATGATTTTGGTGCGTTTCATATCCCCCCTGGCTTTGTGGTATGCCTTAATCAGCAGCAACCCGGTATATTCGCCGTGGGCGCCTGCCGCGGGCTGGAATGTCATCTGGTCCATGCCTGTAATCTCACAGAGCAGTTCCTCTGCCTTTACCAGCACTTCCAGGCATCCCTGGACTGTTTCTTCCGGCTGCAGGGGATGGACGCCTGTAAAGCCAGGAAGGGCTGCCATCTCTTCATTCAGCTTTGGATTATATTTCATGGTACAGGAGCCCAGAGGATAAAATCCGTCATTTACACCATGTGTACGTTTCATCAGTTCTGTATAATGTCTGGAGATATCAATTTCAGCCATCTGCGGAAATCTAGGAGCCTTTTTTCTGGCCTCCCGGGCCGGAATCTCTGCAACAGGTACATCGCAGGCCGGAAGCAGTGAGCATCCATGCCCCACTCTGCTTTTCTCAAAAATCAGTTCCATTATGCACGCACCTCCTTCAAACAATCTGCCAGAGCATCAATCTGCGCCTTGGAATTCATCTCGGTGACACACCAGAGTATGCCTCCCTCTACTGGGTATCCGCCCAATATATCATGGTCGCTCAGTTTCTTAAGCAGCATATCTGCATCGCAGGGAATCTTTGTGACGAATTCATTGAAGAAATCCCCTTGGTTTACCAGCTCAAATCCCGGAATCCTACTGATTTCTGCCGCTGCATAGTGCGCCTTGGAATAGCACAGGGAAGCCACCTGGCTGACGCCGGTCGTTCCCATGGATGCCATGTAAACCGCTGCCGTCATGGCGCAGAGGGCCTGGTTGGAACAGATGTTGGAGGATGCCTTTTCCCTTCGTATATGCTGCTCCCTTGCCTGAAGCGTCAGCACATACGCCCGCCTTCCGTCCACATCCTTTGTCTCGCCCACAATACGTCCGGGAAGCTGGCGCATCATGTCATGGGTACAAGCCATAAATCCCAGATAAGGGCCGCCGAATGCCAGAGACATACCCAGGGGCTGGCCTTCACCAGTGACCACATCAGCGCCGCACTCCCTTGGCGATTTAAGGGCGGCGCCCGCAATGGGGTATATGCCCATCACAAATTTGGCGCCTGCGGCATGTACCGCCTCACCAATGGCAGCCGCATCCTCAATCTGTCCGAAATAGCTGGGCTGCTGGATGAACACGCCTGAGGTGGTCTGGTCCATGGCCTCCATCAGGGCTTTAAGGTCGGTCTTTCCGTCCTTGGCCGGAACCACCACAGCCTCTGTGTTGTTTCCTTCGCAGTATGTCTGTATGGTCTGTATGGTCATGGGATTGACTGCCCCGGATATCACCGTTTTCTTTTTCTTGCGGTTATGGCACATGGCCATGGCCTCTGCGGCTGCGGACGCGCCGTCATAAACAGAGGCATTGGATACATCCATATCGGTGAGTTCACAAATCATGGTCTGGTATTCAAAGATGGACTGAAGGATTCCCTGGCTGATTTCCGCCTGATAAGGGGTATATGCCGTCAGGAATTCTTCTTTGCCTGTAATGCTCTTTACAATGGATGGTATATAATGGTTATAGGCGCCTGCCCCGCGGAAAATGGAGCTGTATACCTTATTCTTAGCTGCCATGGCCCTGACGATTCCGCTGACCTCCAGCTCCGACTTCCCCTCCGGTATGGCAAGCCTGTCAACCTTCATGCCGGATGGTACTACTGTGTACAGCTCGTCAAAAGAGCTGACTCCCACGGCCTTCAGCATCTCCTGCTGTTCCTCAGAGGTAGATGGAACATATTTTCCCATGCCTTAGCCCTCCTCTTCACATATCTTCTCATATGCTGCGCTGTCCACTAATTCTTCTCTTTCAGATACTTCCTTTACCTCTATAAGCCATGCCTCATATGGGGCCTCATTAATCATCTCCGGGCTGTCCAGGATATCCTCGTTCACTGCGGATATAACGCCTGTAACAGGACTGTACACGTCGGAAACTGCCTTTACACTCTCCACGTCCGCAAACGCCTCTTTCACAGTAACCGTATCCCCCACCTCAGGTAAGTTCACAAAAACCAAATCTCCCAGCTCATGCTGTGCAAAGTCCGTAAGCCCCACTCTTACCGTGGTCTCATCCACTTCCTCCACCCACTCATGTGACCTGCTATACTTTAAATTCTCTAAAACGTTCATGTCTGTTCCTCCTCCTGATTTTTGTTATGAAAATTAATATTATTTATATTATTTTGCTTTTTTGTAGAATGGCAAGGCCACCACCTCGGCCTCAATGCGGCGCCCGCGGACCTCCACTTCCACCTTTGTCCCTATTTCCGTACAATCCAAATCCAGAATGGCCATTGCTATGGCATAACCCAGGAATGGGCAATGGGTCCCCGATGTTGTCCATCCCACTTCCCTGTCACCTGCGCATACCTTCTCATTCTCCCTGGCAATGCCCCTTCCAATCATCCTAAGGCCTACGCGCTTGCGTGTGAGGACGGACTTCTCTTCCAGTGCTTTCTTTCCGATGAAATCATCCTTCTGCATCTTCACTGCAAACTTAAGTCCTGTCTCCAATGGGTGAATGGCGGCATCCATCTCATGACCATATAATGGCATGGCTGCCTCCAGACGAAGAGTATCTCTGGCTCCCAGTCCGCATGGAATCAGGCCCTCTGCTTCCCCTGCTTCCAGAAGCATGTTCCATAATTTAGGTGCATCCTCATTGTTCACGTACAGCTCGTAGCCGCTTTCACCTGTATAGCCAGTCTGGGATACGATGCACTTGATGCCGCCTACAATGCCTTCCGGAACAAAGCTGTAGTATTTTTCAGGAATATCTTCATCTTTTGTAAGTTTTCTCAGGATGGCATCTGCATTAGGACCCTGGATTGCCAGCTGGGATAATTCGTCCGAGATATCTGTAAATACCACGTCCCCATTCAGATGGTCCTTCATCCAATTGACATCTTTTTCACGATTTGCCGCATTCACAACCACCAGATATTTCTCCTGGCTATAACGGTATACAATCAGGTCGTCCACCACTCCGCCGTCCTCGTAGCACATTACGCTGTAGCGGACCTGACCATCATACATGTTTGTGAAATCATTGGTCAGTATGTAGTTGATATTCTTTAGTGCATCCGGCCCCTCAAACAATACCTCTCCCATATGTGACACATCGAATAATCCCGCCTGTGTCCTGACTGCCATATGCTCCTTAATGACCCCAGTCTTATACTGAACAGGCAGTGAATAACCGGCAAAGGGAACCATTTTCCCTCCGCAAGCCACATGACAATCGTAAAGCGCTGTTTTCCGTTCCATTCAGATGTCTCCTTTCATTTATCACTATTGATATCTTAACTATAACACGGTTTGTTATTTATTTCACATTTATAAATTATATGCGACCTATATATTTTATGTATAGATATTCTCTATTTTTTGTGCCATTTACACAATTACAACAAAAAAGAAACAGCACAATCACCATACTGTTTCTTTTTTTTCTATCCATTTCACTCTTTTTTTATATATTTTCCCTTATAGCTTTGCAGGTGTCATAATTTCATCCCTGGTACCTTTCAGCATCTCAATAAACGCCTTCTCGCTTCGGTTCTTTCTGTGTTCCATCTGGTACACCAAAAGGTCCTTCATCTTCCTGGGCCTGCCTGCGCTGCTTCTCTGGACCAGGCCATACCGCTCCAATGTCTGCTTTGGCATGGGGGATACCCACATATATGTATGGGGCACCATGGCCAGAAGGTCGAACTGGCTTCCCCGCTCGCACACGTAAATCCGGTCGGCCTGGCTCCCCCGGCCACCGTCCGGCGGCAGCTCCAGATATTCACCGCTGGGGAGCTGGGTATCCCCGTGGACTATTTCAATATAACCATCCAGGTCCTTCTCCGCAATGACCGGATACAATGCCAGGGGACTGTCCGCTGACAGGAGAATCTGGTAATCGAACTCCATAACCGTTTCGTGCTGAAGCCCTTTTAACTGCAGGAACATAAGGAAATAATCCTCGTATGTCATCTCATACCGTATAATCCCCAACCCATATTTGGACGACAATATATTATTAATGGCCGTAGTGGAATTACACTCCACAAAGGAAATGGACAGCTGGCTCTCATGGGGGATTGAATTTACATATTTTGTAAATGCATATGTAATATAACTGGCTCTTGGTACCGATATCCTCAGCTTTTCCTGCTTTACCGCCGTATCCTCAAACTCGCCCTTCAAGGAGGCCACATCTTTCATGATATTCTTAGCTTTTTGAATGAATGCCTGCCCCTCGCTGGTGGTAACCACTCCTTTTGAGGTCCGTTCAAAGATGACAATCCCGAATTCTTTTTCCAAGGTTCTGATTACCTTACTCAAATTGGGCTGGGCCACAAACAACTCCTTGGCCGCCTTTGAGATGGAACCATGCCGTTCCACTGCAATCACAAATTCTAAGTCTGTCAGATTCATAACTCCCTCCAATGCTTTTTACAAGCATAACACATTCCGCACCTTTTTTCCACCTGCAGCCACCTAATCCGGTTTAAATGTGACAGAATCCTTCTAGCCCTGAATGTCTCCCATTGCCATATTGCGATGCAGCAGCTTATGTTCCCTTCCCTTCAGGATATTCTCATACAAGGAAAGCACAAGGGGATTCTCATTGGATTTCTTTATCTGTGTATTGATATCAGTGTCATACAGCCCCTTTGCCCTCGCCGCCTTGGTCCTTGGACCGGCCGGAACCGGCTGACCGCCGCCCATGATGCATCCCCTTCTGCAAGCCATGACCTCCACAAAATCATACTCCGCTTCTTTGTTCCCGATACGCTTCATCAGCATGTCTGCATTTGCAAGACCACTTACAATGGCTGCCCGTATTTTCCTTCCGTTGTAATCATAAGTAATCTCTTTCAATCCCTCTTCCCCTCTTACACCACTGTACCGAATCTGGTCCATCTCTGTCCTGTCATGCCCTTCACATAACCGGCGCAAAACGGCTTCCATTACTCCGCCTGTGTTTCCGAAAATGACACCTGCCCCGGATCCAATCCCGAAGGGCATGTCCGAAGATTCAATGTCTATGTTTTCAAATCTGATGCCCGACTTTCTAATCATCGTAACCAGTTCTGTAGTGGTCAGCACATAGTCCACGTCTGCCTTTCCGTTTGTCTTGGATTCCTCCTGCAGTATTTCTGCCTTTTTTGCTGTACACGGCATAATGGATACTGACAGTAGTTTCTTTCCACCACTTTTCTGGGGATTCCTGTAATACTCCTGTATGACCGCACCGAACATCTGCTGGGGTGACCTGCAAGTGGACAGATTTTGTTTGAACTCAGGATACCGGTTTTCACAAAAGCTTACCCATGCCGGACAACAGGAAGTAAAGAGTGGAAGGTTTTTTCCCGAAACCAACCGTTCCAGAAATTCTTTGGATTCCTCAATTACTGTCAGATCCGCACCATAGGCCGTATCAAACACCTCATCAAATCCCATACGATGGAGCACATTTACAATCTTCCCCATCACGTTCTCTCCCCGCGCCATACCAAAAAAGTCTCCTACTGCCACCCTTACCGCTGGAGCCACCTGAGCCACCACCTTTGTATTTGGGTCAGCCAATGCCTCCCATATGACTTCAATATTAGTATTGATGCTGATTGCGCCTGTGGGACAGACTGCCCTGCATTGTCCGCAATTCACACAATCCGTCTCTGCAATGTTTTTGTTAAAGGCAGGTGTCACCAGGGCTTCCGTTCCCCGATAGGCAAAATCGATTGCATTGACGGACTGTACATTGTCGCACATGCGGACGCAGTCGCCGCAGAGTATGCATTTATTTGGGTCTCTCACAATAGCCGGAGAACTCATATCGATGGGATACTGCGTTTTTGTATTTTCATAACCTACATGAGTCACTCCCATACGGTGGGCCAATTCCTGCAAATGGCATTCCCCGCTCTTGATACAGGTGGTGCAATCCCTGCAATGAGCTGCAAGTAATAGCTCCAGTATCATCTTCCGGTATTTCATGAGACGCGGCGTATTGGTATAAATGACCATTCCATCCCTTGGAGGTTCGGAACATGATGCAAATGTCTTCCCTCGTTCATTCTCCACCGTACACAGCCTGCAGGCTCCATAAATGGATAACTCCGAATGATAACACAGCGTTGGAATATCAATATCTGCCTTTCGAATCACAGATAAAACATTGGGTTCATCCGTAAATTCAACCCGTATTCTGTCTATTGTCATAAATCCCATAATTTTTTCTGCCCCCCTATGCTCTATGATTGGATATGAACTGCACCAAATGGGCATGCCTCCGCACAGGCCCCGCACTTAATGCACTGCTGCTGCCGGATTGTAAATACATGCTTTAACTCTCCTGCAATCGCCCCTGCCGGACATCCCTTTGCGCATTTAGAACATCCCCTGCATGTTTCCTCATCAATTATATACGTCTTCATGCTCTGACAGACTCCTGCCCTGCACTTTTTCTCATTAATATGTTCCAAATACTCTTTCCGGAATGCTTTTATGGTACTGATAACAGGAAGAGGAGCACTCTTTCCAAGTCCACACAACGCAGTGTTGGATATCATATCCGCCAGTTGTTCCAACCGTTCAATATCATCTGGCTCCCCTTTCCCTTCCACAATTCGTTCAAGTATCTCCAGCATCCGCTTTGTTCCTTCCCGGCACGGTACACATTTGCCGCAGCTTTCCCTTTGGGTAAAATTCATGAAAAATCTTGCCACTTCCACCATACAAGTATTCTTATCCATGACCACCAAACCACCGGATCCTATAATTACATTGAATTTCTGGACAGAATCAAAATCCAGGGGTTCATCTAAATGTTCTTCCGTAAGACACCCACCTGACGGTCCGCCAATCTGTACTGCCTTGAATTCACTTCCCTCTTTCAGCCCTCCGCAGATATCATAAATGATTGTCCGCAGGGTCGTCCCCATAGGGACCTCCACCAGGCCCGTGTTCTCAATACATCCAGTGACAGAAAAAGTCTTTGTTCCGGTGCTGTTTCCTGTGCCTATAGTGCGAAACCATTTCCCTCCGTTGACAATAATGCCCGGCAGATTAGCGTACGTCTCCACGTTATTGAGCACGGTAGGCTTTCCCCACAGACCCTGGTCCACCGTCCTGGGCGGCTTAACCCTGGGCATACCTCTGTGCCCTTCAATAGATGCGGTCAGGGCGCTGCCTTCCCCGCATACAAACGCGCCTGCCCCTCTGTTGATGTGCAGATGGAATGAAAAACCAGTGCCTAAAATGGAATCTCCAAGCAGTCCTCTTTCCTCCATCTGCCCTATGGCCTGCCTCAATCTTGCCACGGACAATGGGTACTCAGCACGTACATAGATGAAGCCTTCCGATGCACCAACTGCATATCCTGCCAGCATCATGCCTTCGATAAGGCGACAGGGGTCTCCCTCCATAACGCTTCCGTCCATGAAGGCTCCCGGATCCCCTTCATCGCCATTGCACACAATATACTTAAGGGGCTCCTCTTTGTGGGCAGCCACTTGTCTCCATTTCCGGCCTGCTGGAAATCCGCCGCCGCCGCGTCCCCGAAGCCCTGAAAACTCTACTTCTGCAATCACAGCTTCCGGCGTCATGGCAAACAATGCTTTTTTCAACGCGCTAAATCCGCCTGCAGCCATATACTCCTCCACGGATTCTGCATCAATATTTCCGCATTGTTCCAGCACGATTCTGGTCTGACGGGCAAAATATGGGATTTCATCCACTGCTCCGTAAGAAATCCCCTCTTTTTTGTAGAACAGGCGCTCTACAGGTATTCCCTGTTTTACCGTTTTCTCAACAATTTCCTCACAGTCCTCAGGCTGCACTTTAACATACTGACAGTGCTGCGGCTCTATCCTCACAAGGGGACCTAATTCACAGAAACCCTGGCACCCGCTTTTCACGATACCGATATGAGGAACGTCCTTTTCCAGCTCCACGCGTATGCCCTCGTCCTCTTTGCACAGTTCCCGCAGTTGACTATACACATCCAGAGAACCAGTGGCAACACAGCCGGTTCCTGCGCACACCAGAATCCTGCAAGTATACCCATCCTTTCTGTCCCTGCACTGTCTCTGCAGCATTTCTAATTGTGTTCTGTCCTCAACCCGCATCTGGCTCCCCCCGTTTGATTTCTTCCAGCAGCTTCTTCATTTTCTCAGGTGACATTTTAGGATAAACCTTCTCATTTACGGTGATCGCTGGAGCCAGACCGCAGGCTCCCAGACAAGAAACGGTCTCCACCGTAAAAAGTGCATCCTCCGTGGTATGCTTTTTCGCATTTAGTTTTAACGTCTTATATAGATAATCCAAGATAGGCATTGACTTTCTTACATGACAGGCTGTGCCATCACATATTTTGATAATGTATTTCCCTTTCTCCTCAAATGAAAAATTTTCATAAAAACTGGCTACACTGTAAGCTTTTGCCTCTGTTATGCCAATCTCTTTCGCCACATATGTCAGCAGTTCCGGGGGCAGATACCGGTATTCCTCCTGAATGTCCTGAATGATTGGTATCAGCGACCGCTCCTCCCGCGTATGCATCTCAATGATTTCATCCGCCTTTTTGTAAAATGATTCCCCTAACATGTACTACCTCCTTTTGTGAATATTGCTATTTTTTTATGTTTGTCCATGATATCTTTTGTTATATTTTAACATTATATCTTTTTTTATTCACATCTAAAACCCATATAACGGTATATGTTTTTCTATATGCAGGAGAAATCATAAATGGCACCTAAACTACCTAAGCATAATAAACAACTTTGATAGAATAAATGCCACATCCAAGTCTATTCCAGCACCGTGGGAAGGACCAGTTAAATATTGTAACAGGACCTGTCAGCATACCTTTAACCGGTTTTTCTGTCAGACTCTGAGTATATACAGTGTATTCTACTGTCATGGGCCGGCTTCTGGATACATCTCCCAGACAATAGAAGGCTTTATAAATCATGTCCCCTAGGACTGTACCCATGCTTTTCCGCGAACAGGAATTCATCCAGACACTCACCAAAATATTCCACCATGTCATTGCGCTCATATTTCCCATGTACCAGTATATCCAGGCCGATTTCTTCCTGAAGCCGGACACATTCTTCAATCTTTTTCCGTATAAATTTTTATATAATCACTGAAAGCGCCTGCTCAGATATAAAATCCCAGCGGCGCTCCCCATGTTCTCAACAGGGATGCGGGCAGCATCCCCAAATCGCAGTTATATTGCAAAATAGAAAAATAACAGCATTACAGGAAATCTTTGCATCTAACCAGCAGATCAATCTTTTTCCATTGAGTATCCTCATCAATACAATTGCCCTCCTCAACAGAAGCAAATCCGCACTGTGGTGACAAGGCGATATTGGCGCCCACAACTTCTTTCGCCTTCATGTATCTTCGTTTAATCTCATCGTAGCTTTCCAATACGGGGTTTTTGGTTGAAATAAGTCCTGCAACAAAGGTTGCTCCAGTCCCTTTTAATATGGACCAGGGTTCAAAGGAACCCGAACGTTCATCGTCATATTCCACAAAGAATCCGTCATAAGGAATCTGGCTGATAATCGGTGCCACGGAATCATAAAAACCGGAAAAAAGTGGATTCCCTTTAAAATTACCCTTACAGAAATGTGTTGCAATCACCATATCCGCCGGCCTGTCTTCCAAAGCCCTGGTGGAAACACGCTTGAACCACTCCAGCACTTCTGATTTTTTATATCCAAGGGATTCAACCTTCTTCAAAAATTTTTCATCAATCATGTAGGTCCAGGAAGTATCGTCAATCTGAAGGTACCTGCATCCATGTTCATACAAATCTTTTATGGCATCCTGATATGCAAGAGCGATGTCTTCAATCAATGCATTTATATTGCTGCCGTAATATGGTACCTCTTTAATCCCCATCTGAAGATAATTATCTACCAGCATCATATTGGGACCGGAAATACATTTTTTTGCTGTCACACCCGGATATTTTTCAGCCTCGCAGAGAAGAAAATCAAACGCCTCAATCTCCGGATGCACACGTTCCTGACTATAAGAAATTTTTCCGGTAATATATCCAAGTTCTATATGATTCACCACACCGTTGCGTTCCTTGTCCAAATGCTTTGTGGTAAAACCGTCAAATTCCTTAAGCCAGTCCAGATGCCACCACCTTCGTCTGAATTCACCATCTGTCACAAATTCAAGGCCATGGGAAACCTCCGTCGAAACCAGTTCTCTAATAGCCTCATCTTCAATTTTTCTCAACTCTTCCAAGGACAGATTGCCGTCTGCATATTTTTGTCTCGCCTTCTTAATCTTCCCAGGTCTTAAAAATGACCCCACAATATCGTATTTAATATTTAACATCTCATACCTCCATACTTTATTATAAATTCAATATTATATTCTATCTGCCAGTCAGCCCACTTTGTGACATCTCACCCAATGACCTTCTTGGATTTCTTTCATCTCCGGCGTCCTGCTCCGGCATACATCCACACAGTCCGGGCATAGTTCCTCATAGGGGCATCCACCAACAGTTCCTCCGTAACCGGATTTCTCCGGAATGTATTCTGAGTACTTGGCCCCGCATGCTTTAAATAGCCTTTTTGTATATGGATGACAGAGCGTACTAAACATATCAATATGTTCAATATCTTCCACAATCCATCCGCCATACATAACAGAAAGGCTGTCCGAAAGATAATAAATTGCTTCCAAATCATGGGAAACCAGTACCTGGGTAAGTCCATTTTCCCTTCCGAGCATTTCCAGCAGTTTCATGATTTGTGCCTGCACTGATACATCCAGGCTGCTTAAAGGCTCATCTAGCAAAAGAATCTTCGGCTCCGCAGCCAGCGCTCTTGCAATGCAGATCCGCTGAAGCTGTCCTCCGCTGAACTGGGCCGGATATTTTAAAAGGTCCGCAGCGGACAGACCAACCTGTTTTATGAGTGCGGCTGTCTGCTGTCTGCGCTCCACCTTGTTCATATGGGTAAAATTTCTAAGTGGTTCGCCAATAATCTCTTCGGCCGTTGCATACTGATTCACTGCATTCATACTGTTCTGAAATATCATCTGTATTTCATTCCGCTTCCTTTTCATCTGCAATGCTACAGGCTCCCCCTTGTAAAGAATCTGTCCGCTGCTCGGCGTTTCCATCCCGGCAAGCATACGCATTAAGGTACTTTTACCGCAACCGCTTTCCCCCACAATCCCGTGGCACTCTCCTGTATGAATCTTAAGTGACAGGTTATTAACAGCATACACTTGTCCTTTTCCTGCACATCGGTATCTGCGGCTTATCATATCAGCTTCCAGCATGGTATGCTTATGTATCATCCTCATCCCTCCCCGGCCCGAAAACAACGAACCTGATGATTCACCGGACCATGTTTTAAAAGTTTTGGACACGATTGCCTGCATAATTTCAGAGCATCTTTACACCGGTCAGCGAAAGGACATCCTGGGACTTTTTCTTTGATTCCCGGCGGATATCCCTCCATAACCCGGACTGCTTCTTTTGAAAATACGGGCCTTGAGGCCAAAAGCCCTTTCGTATAAGGGTGCAAAGGATTTTCCAGCACCTCTGATACCGGGCCCTGCTCTATCACATACCCCGCATACATGACACAAAGATCATCTGAGATACTCTGGATTACCCTTAAATCATGGGATACCATAAGTACCGTCAGCCCCTGCTCCCTTTTCAGCTCTCCCAACAAGCCTAAAATTTCCCATTGAGTGGTGATATCCAATGCAGTGGTCGGTTCATCAGCAATCAAAAGACGCGGTTTTCCTAAAAGTGCAAGGGCAATCATGACCCGCTGCAGCATACCTCCGCTTAACTGGAATGCATAGCTTTTCAGTACCCGCTCTGGCTCCCGGATTCCCATCCTGATTAAAAGGGCTGCTGTCCGCTCCAATATCTCCTGACGGTTCTGTGAAAAGACACCTGCCATTTCCAGAAAATGTCCCCTCAATGTCATCCGCGGATCAAATGCACCAGCCGGATCCTGTGCTATAAAACCCGCTGCAGTACCGCAAAATCCCGGACGTACGCCATCCTTTCCCGCGATAATCCTGTGCCCTTCAAATAGTATGCTCCCTTCTGTTTCCCACTCGTCTTGATCTAAAAGTCCAAGTATACAGTGGCATAGGAGTGTTTTCCCGCAGCCGCTTTCTCCAATAATCCCCAGGTTTCTTCCCGCACATATAGAAACAGAAACCCCATTCACTGCGGTAAAACGTCTCTTTCCCTCCTTTAACGCCACCCTGATATCATCCAGCCGCAAAAGCTCTGTCTGATTGTGTAAATGCATGCCCTTATCTCCTCATCTTTCCGGCAATCTCCTGAATTCTGTCACCCAAACCATTTGTAAATATCACCACTGCCAAAATGCAGAGACCAGGCCAGAACATCATGGAGGGATCCGTGCTTATGAAGGAACGTCCGTCCTGAATCATCATCCCCCATTCCGGGCTGGGAGGCGCCGCCCCGAATCCCAGGAAGGAATATCCCGCTAGGGCAGTCAGGGCAGTTCCAAAATTAATGGTCGTCACAGACAGCATCTGCATACGGATAGCAGGAAAAATCAACGTTGTGATTATAGAAAACAAACTGCTTCCTGCCATCCTGGAAGCCAGTACAGCCTCCTTTTCACGCTCTGCCTTTGTCAGATTCCTTGCGACCCTGGCATACCAGACCCATCTGGTAGCCAGCATTCCCAGGCACAGTTCAAAGAGTCCAGTTCCCAGAAGACTTACCACCACCAATACAATGACAATACCGGGAAAAGCCCGCACAGCGTCACATATTCCCATAAAAATCCGGTCCGGCAGCCCACCCGTATACCCGGATAGCATGCCGAGCATGGTCCCTGTCACAGATGATATGACAGTAATCAGAACGGCATAACCAAGAGACAGTCTGGAACCGTAGAGTATTCGCGACAATATACACCGGCCCATATGGTCCGTCCCCAGCGGAAACATGCTTGATATTCCTGCAAACCTGGCTGTATAATGGATCTCGTTGGGATCATTTGGGGACAGACATGGGGCCAATACAGCCGCTATTGCAAACAGAATCAGCATGAACAGGCAGAAAAGACATACCCTGTCCTTTATTAATTTCCGGAACATAAATCCACCTCACCTCTCCTCCCCCTCAAAACGGATCTGGGGATTCATCGCCGCACACAATATATCCATGCCTAAATTAAGCAGTGTATATACCACCGCAATCACCAGTATATATCCCTGGATGACCGGATAGTCCCTTCCAGCAACAGCGCTGACAATCAGCCTCCCCATTCCCGGCCAGGCAAACACATTCTCTACAATTACAGCTCCGGACAGCATACTTCCAAGACTTAATCCCAGGGTTGTGAATACAGGATTTAATGCGTTTGGGAGTACATGTCTCCACAAAACTGTATTCTTCTTCAGGCCCCTTGCCCTGCCATAGACCGCATACCGCCTGCCCATATTCTCTACAATCCCACCTCTAATCATCTTTGTATACATGGCGATATAAGAACAGGCAAGGGTAGCTGAAGGTAACACCAGATGGCTGAAAGTCTCTGCTCCCTGCACAGGAAGCAGCTTAAGTTTCAGCGCAAACAATTCAACCAGAAGGAACCCCAGCCAGAAGGACGGCATGGAACTTCCGAGAAACGTAATCCCTCTTATAAGCTGATCTCCCGCGCTGCCTGGCCGCTTTCCCGCCATAATCCCCAACGGAAGGGACAGTACCGCTATCCAGACAGCGGACATGGCTGTCAGGATCATTGTATATCGGAAACTGATTAGCAGCTGTCCGGACACAGGCTTTTTAGTCATAAATGATACACCTAAATCCAGACACACCACCCGCCTTAGCCAGGCAGTATATTGGAATATGACCGGCCGGTCCAGCCCTAATTCCGCCCGAACTTTTGCCAGAGCCGCATCTGTTACCGGAGCATTGATAGAATTCAGGTAAGCAAACGCTGCATCTCCTGGCATCAGCCGCACCAGGGCAAAGGCTGCAATGGAAACCAGGAATAAAAGCACTATCATACCAACCAGTCGTTTCTGTATATATTTCCCCATATTTCTTCCACCTTAAATGGCCATATCTATTCTCTCACCACGCTCCCCACTGGCATCACATCCTTGCCATCGGTCAGGTCAAGTCCCTTAAGACTGCTATCATATACCGCCAGGGTGGAGGACACAGTCAGCGGTATATAGACAGCCTGTTCCTTAAAGGATTCCATGATATATGTAAAATCCTCCTTCAGCTTATCATAATCTCTCGGAATCTCTAAGCCAGTAAATATAAGGCTTTCAGATTCCTTTT
>NZ_JAJCHK010000050.1:0-28079 GCF_020554465.1 Enterocloster sp. 210928-DFI.2.20 | reverse complement strand
CAGCAGCAACTTTTATATCTTATCACAGTCGCTTGTGTTTGTCAACAACTTTTTTAACTTTTTTTGATTTTTGTTTTCAGCCAAATGGCTTTCCGCAATCATCAGTCGCTGTTGTTTTTGTCCAGCGGGTATTAACTATACCATAACTGTCGTTTATTGTCAACAACTTTTTAAAACTTTTTTTCATCTTACAAACAAGAGTGAAAAAAATAATCATTTGGAAAATGGAGCGGAGAAAGAGGGATTTGAACCCTCGCGCCGGTTTCCCGACCTACACCCTTAGCAGGGGCGCCTCTTCGGCCTCTTGAGTATTTCTCCGAATTGATATTTTCCATATGATTGCTTCTTTTGACATGCTTGTCCTCAGACGCATTGACCATTATACTAAATAGATTTTAGCTTGTCAAGCCATTTTTGGTGAGATTTTTATTTATTTCTTCCTGTATCCTGTCATGCACAAGATGTGCTATTTCTGAGGTTTTCATTCCCATATATTGATCCGGAAGAATAGGTTCCATATAGTGAACCTGCACTTCTTCCCTTTTTAACGAGTTCATGTCAAAGGGACGGAAGGAATTAACCAGGGCCACAGGTACAATGGGGCAGCCTGCTTTTACAGCACTCTTAAATGTACCGCTCTTAAAATCCAGTATTTCATTTCCGTTGCGGCTCCGGTGGCCTTCTGCAAATATAACAAAGTTACGGCCTGACTTTACCCGTTTGGTAACTTCAGTTATAATGCGCACCTGGTCTTTTATATCATCCCTGTCCATAGCAAGGCTTTTGGTTGCCCCCAATACCTGCTTTACCAGAATCCAGTTGGAGGCCTCTTTCTTTATTACAACAGACAGCGGTCTTGGGCAGGTTGAAAACAGGGCAAGCATATCGAACAGGCCCTGATGATTGGGAAACAGTATAAATCCGTCCTGAGACGGAATATGCTCTGTTCCCGTTGCAGTGACCGTAACCCTGCCCCTTCTGTTAATCCTCTTTACCATCTCCGATATATACCCATATTTTTCAGCAGCCGTCCTTGTATCTTCTTCTCTTGCCATACGCGAAATGGTGAAAAACCATATCGGTGCATGGAGTAAATTCATGAGTACCATATATATAATCCGCTTCATATCCCCTCGCTACAGAGTACAAAATTCCTTTACTGCTGTTTCATATAGATTATTACCAAGGGCATCCATCACCACAACCACCGGAAAATCCTGTATGGCCAGTCTGCGCACTGCCTCTGTGCCTAAATCTTCATATGCAACAATTTCGGATGAAAGAATGCATTTGGACAGAATGGCTCCTGCTCCTCCCACGGCGGCAAAATAAACAGCTCCGTTGCGCACAATGGCATCCATAACAGCCTTGCTTCTCTTTCCCTTTCCTATCATGGCCCCCATACCCAGGTCCAAAAGGCGCGGCGTATACTTATCCATACGGCTGGCTGTGGTAGGACCGGCTGAGCCAATGGCTCTCCCCTCCCTGGCTGGGGACGGCCCCATGTAATATATGATGCTGCCCTCTATATCAAACGGCAGTGATTCCCCTCTGTCAAGAGCCTCGTCCATCCGCTTATGGGCGGCATCCCTGGCCGTATAAATGGTTCCCGTAAGATATACATAATCTCCTGCTTTTAAGGAGGCAGCTTCCTCTTTTGTCATTGGTACATTCATATGTCGATTCATCTGAACAGGACTCCTTTCTCATTTACAGTTTTACAGTATTCTGCGGGCATGACGGTTTACATGGCAGCATATGTTTACGGCAAGGGGAAGGCCGGCTATATGGGTGGCGAATGTCTCTATGTTCACGGCAAGGGCTGTTACCCTCCCTCCCAGTCCCCCGGGGCCGATGCCTGACTGATTGATCCGGTTTAACATATCCTCTTCCAGATCTCTGACCCACTGCTTCCCAGGCTTATCCTCTATATCTCTGGTCAGGGCGTGTTTTGCCATCTGGGTACATTTCTCAAAGGTCCCGCCAATTCCCACTCCCACCACCATGGGAGGACATGCATTGGGGCCTGCCTCTCTCACCGCCTGAAGGATGGATTCTTTTACCCCTTCCAGACCGTCTGCAGGCTTTAACATGAACACACGGCTCATATTCTCGCTTCCAAATCCCTTGGGAGCCACTGTTATGTCAATCTGTTCCCCATCAACAATTTCACAGTGAATGACAGCCGGAGTGTTGTCCTTTGTATTAATTCTCTCTATAGGATCCCCCACCACAGATTTACGGAGATATCCCTGTTCATATCCCTGACGTACGCCTTCATTGACAGCATCGGCCAGTCTTCCCCCTGTGATATGTACATCCTGTCCTATTTTCATAAATACCACAGCCATACCCGTATCCTGGCAGATAGGTATTTTATCCTCTCCTGCGATTTTCAGGTTCTCCTTAAGCTGGCCCAGAACCTGGCGGCCCAGAGGGGACTCCTCCTCCTCCACTGCTTTTTCAAAGACCTTTCTCATATCCGGGGCCAGTCCGTAATTGGCCTCAATACACATGTCCCTTATTGCTTCTGTAATGGTTGCTGCGGCTATCTCCCTCATCTTCGTTGTTCCTCCCATCCTTTTGCTACGGCAGCCCTGAATTCATCTTCAGGCATGGGCTTTCCGTAATAATATCCCTGGACACAATCCACGCCGAATTGTCTCAGTAATTCTATCTGTTCCTCTTCTTCCACGCCTTCTGCCACAATTTTCTGACCCATGGCATGGAATGTCTCCACCATACTCCTCACAAATACCTGGACCTTGCTGTCCCCGGGCAGACGTACCAAAAGGCTTCTGTCCAGCTTAATGTACTCAAAGGGCAGAGACAGGGCACAGGATATATTGGAGTATCCGGTACCGAAATCATCCAGATAAAACCCAAATCCTTCTCCTGTCATTTCCTCCATCATCCTTTTCATATAATCCATGTCCTGAAGCAGTACACGTTCCGTAACCTCAATCTTCAACTGATCCGGATTCAGCCCGCACCGGTTCAGGCATTCATGGATTCTCGCACAAAGGCTGCGGTCCTCGAACTGCTGCATGGAAAGGTTGATGGAGATAGAATCTATTTTGTCCCGCATCTGTCCAAGAAGCGTGCAGACCTCCTCCAGCACAATCCAGCTCAGGTCGTCTATAAGGCCAGTTTCTTCAGCCAACGGTATGAACTCCGACGGCGATACGGGTTCACCGTCATAATCCCTGAGACGAAGGAGGGCTTCTGCGGAAGAAAACCGGTTGGTTTTTAAGTTAAATACAGGCTGATACCATACCTTAAACCGCCTTTGGCGGATGGATGTCTCCATAATATCCAGAATCCGCTTTCTCCTGTTTAACTGTTCCAGCAATTTTATATCAAACCGCCTCAGGCCTCCCGGTTCCTTTTTGGCATAGTGAATGCCCGATTCCAGATATTCTATAATCTGGGTGGCATTCCATTCCTGTCCCCTGTACATCACATCGGTGAAATAGGCCTGGATATAACTTCCCACGGCTCCCAGTTCCCATCGTTCCTCAAAGCGTTCCTGTATCCTTTTAAGACTTCCGGTTGATTCTTCTTCTGTTGCGTAGGGCAGCAGCACTGCAAACTCCACATTTCCAAACCGGAATGCCTTGGCGCCGGGCAGTATGTGGTCCAGCTCCCTGGCAATATTATATAAAAACTCATCCCCTTTTTTGTAGCTGAATTTCTCATTTACAAGAGAAAACTGCTTCAGACACACAAGAACTACCTGAAAATACTGCCTGCTGGCTATTCTCAGGGACAGCTCCTCAAAAAAGCTGTTCCTGTTTCCGATAAAGGTAAGGCTGTCCACCTCACTTCGCCTGGTCTGGAAGCTGATGAATATAACCATATTGACAATGGCCATAAACATGCCATTTAACTGAAGGTCCTTATAAATATGCTGGAACACAATACAGATGGCTGCGATCACCGGCATGGTGCGGATTAACCTGACCACCGGCCTGCTGACGCTGCGCCGGTGGCGCATGTAGCACAGCACCAGCATAAGCATCTCAATTGCCATAACTAAATATCCAATCCTGTTTAAGGGACCTCTTATGTATATCTGGTTTTCATCAAAATAAAACAGCACGCCGCTTCTAAGATTCCAGATTACAATTCCCCAAAATATGATATTCAGTATAAGGACGATTCTGCCGGTTATTCTCAGGCAACGTTTATCATACACATGTTCCAGTGTCAGGGCAAACATGTAGACAGCCATAACAGAGCAGGTCAAAATACACAGAATGAAATACAGGCTGTTAAGCAGCATATTCACTCCATGGGAAACAACGGCGGGCTTCGTGACCATATGTACACAGACAATGTTCAAAAGGATGGTCAAGACGGAAATCCAAAGACACACCTGATAGATTTTCCGCCTGCTGTTGGATACCAGCCGCCGTTCGTGATAGTATAAAATGAGAATAATATGAATGATAAGTCCTAATAATTCTGCTGCCAATGACCACATTACCATATTGTTCGGTTCTCCTCTTTTGTCCGTAACCAGGTAAGGGAACAAAAACATCAATGACTATTTCATAATGACTATTTCATAAAAAGGCTGTCGCAACTGACAGCCTTTTCATGGAACTGAATCTTAAACCGTTTCATCTGAATCTACATCTGCTTCTCTCTCTTCTTCAGAATCCCCGTTCTCTTCCTCGTAATACTCTTCATCATATACATTGCTGTCCTTGGTAACGCTTTCCCTTACCTTGGCTATACTTGCCACCTTGATGTCAGAATCCTGATCAATGCTCATGAGCTTGACGCCGGAGGTGTTTCGTCCAATCACGGAGATATCGTCAACCGTCATGCGTATAATAATGCCTTCTGTTGTTATTATCATAATTTCCCGGCCGTCATTTACCAGCTTGGCACCTACCAGATAACCGGTCTTATCCGTACACTTGTAGCAGATAACACCCTTTCCGCCCCTGTTCTGGGCGCTGAATTCAGTAATCATAGTACGCTTGCCCATGCCGTTCTCGGAAACCACCAGAAGGCTGTCTCCCTGGCTCTGCATCTGCATTCCGATGACTTCGTCGTCATCCTCAAACCGCATTCCAATAACACCCATGGATACCCGGCCGGTCACCCTTACATCGGTCTCGTTGAAACGGATACACATTCCCTTGCGTGTGACAAGCAGGATATCCTGGCTGTTATCTGTTGCCTTTACCTCAATCAGCTCATCGCCGTCCCGAAGCACAATTGCCTGCAGTCCGTTCTTGCGCACATGCTCATACTCCACCATAGGTGTTTTCTTGACCATGCCGTTTCTGGTAGCCATGAACAGATATTTGTCATCGTTAAATTCACGCATGGGGATAATGGCCGTAATCTTCTCCTCCGGCATCAGCTGAAGAAGGTTTATAATAGCCGTTCCCCTGGCTGTACGTCCTGCCTCCGGTATCTCATATGCCTTCAGACGGTACACGCGTCCGGTATTGGTAAAGAACATCATATAGTGATGGTTGGTGGTCATGAGAAGGTCCTCGATATAGTCCTCCTCAATGGTCTGCATGCCCTTGATTCCCTTGCCGCCTCTGTTCTGGCTCCTGAAATTATCTACATCCATACGCTTGATGTAGCCCAGATGGGTCATGGCAATGATGGTGTCCTCGTCCGGAATCAGGTCCTCCATGGACATATCATCGTCATATCCAATGGCTGTGCGGCGGTCATCCCCGTATTTATCAGAGATAATCATGATTTCATCCCGGATAACGGTAAGGAGCTTCTTCTCATCCGCAAGAATTGCCTTCAATTCCTCGATCTTTGCCTGAAGTTCCCTGTACTCATTCTCCAGCTTCTCACGTTCCAAACCAGTGAGAGCGCGGAGCCTCATATCCACGATAGCCTGTGACTGTGCATCGGAAAGCCCGAAGCGCTCCATCAACTGGTTCTTGGCATCCGCCACATTGGCGGCTCCGCGGATGATGCGGATTACCTCGTCAATGTTATCCAGGGCAATCAGCAATCCCTTTAATATATGGGCTCTTTCTTCTGCCTTGTTTAAATCATACTGGGTCCTTCTGGTAACTACCTCTTCCTGATGCTTTAAGTACTCCTCCAGCATCTGGTGCAGGTTCAGCACCTTTGGCTGGTTATTGATCAGGGCCAGCATAATAACACCGAAGGTGTCCTGCAGCTGGGTGTGCTTTAGCAGCTGGTTCAGGATTACATTGGCATTTACATCCCTGCGCAGCTCTATGTTGATCCGCATGCCTTCACGGTTGGACTCATCTCCAATGTAGGTAATGCCGTCAATTTTCTTTTCCTTGACAAGGTCGGCGATTTTCTCAATGAGACGTGCTTTATTAACCATGTAGGGAAGTTCCGTCACAATGATTCTGGATTTTCCGTTGGCCATGGTCTCTATGTTGGTCACGGCGCGGACCTTGATTTTGGCGCGTCCCGTGCGGTAAGCTTCCTCGATTCCCCTTCTGCCCAGAATGGTGGCGCCGGTGGGGAAATCAGGTCCCTTTACAATCTCCATGATTTCTTCCAGGGAGGTCTCACGGTCCTCCTCCACCCTGTTGTCAATCATCTTCACCACTGCTCCGATGATTTCCCTCAGGTTGTGGGGAGGAATATTGGTGGCCATACCAACGGCAATACCGGATGTGCCGTTTACCAGCAGGTTAGGATATCTGGATGGAAGGACAAGGGGCTCCCTCTCAGTTTCATCGAAGTTAGGTACGAAGTCCACGGTATCTTTATTGATATCTGCCAGCATTTCCATGGAAATCTTGCTTAAGCGGGCCTCAGTGTAACGCATGGCCGCAGCGCCGTCGCCGTCCACAGAACCAAAGTTTCCGTGGCCGTCCACCAGAGGATAACGGGTGGACCACTCCTGCGCCATGTTAACCAGCGCTCCGTAAATGGAGCTGTCTCCATGGGGGTGGTACTTACCCATTGTATCACCGACGATACGGGCGCACTTACGATGGGGCTTATCCGGACCGTTGTTCAGCTCTATCATGGAATACAGCACACGCCGCTGTACAGGCTTAAGGCCGTCCCTGACATCAGGCAGGGCCCTGGCGCTGATAACACTCATGGCATAGTCAATATAGGACTGTTCCATGGTTTTCTTAAGGTCTACTTCATGAACCTTGTCAAATACATTTGGTTCCATATTCAATCTCCTTTATGTTTGCAGTCTAAAATCAGATATCTAAGTTCTTCACCTTTTTCGCATTGGCTTCAATGAATTCCCTTCTGGGCTCTACCTGGTCGCCCATAAGGGTGGTGAAGGTCAAATCTACTTCAGACGTGGTTTCCTCATCCATGGTGACACGCAGAAGTATCCTGCGTTCCGGATCCATGGTTGTCTCCCACAGCTGCTCCGCATCCATCTCTCCCAGACCTTTGTAACGCTGGATTTTATTGCTGTTGTCGCGTCCAATCTCCTTGAGGATGGAATTCAGCTCATCATCGCTGTACGCGTACCATACTTTTTTATTCTTCTCCACCTTATACAGAGGCGGCTGGGCCAGGTATACATATCCCTGTTTGATTAACTCCGGCATAAATCTGTAAATAAATGTAAGAAGGAGGGTGCTGATATGCGCTCCGTCCACATCGGCATCCGTCATGATGATGATTTTGTGGTAACGGAGTTTGGATATATCGAAATCGTCATGAATACCTGTTCCAAATGCAGTTATCATGGCCTTAATTTCCGCATTGCCGTAAATACGGTCCATTCTGGCCTTTTCCACATTGAGGATCTTGCCGCGCAGGGGCAGGATGGCCTGGGTGGCGCGTGAACGCGCTGTCTTTGCAGAACCGCCTGCGGAATCTCCCTCTACAATGTAAATCTCGCAGTTTTCCGGATTTTTGTCGGAACAGTCAGCCAGTTTGCCCGGAAGGGCCATGCCGTCAAGGGCTGATTTACGGCGTGTTAAGTCCCTGGCCTTTCTGGCCGCTGCACGGGCCCTCTGTGCCAGTATGGATTTCTCACACATGGACTTGGCCACAGCCGGATTCTGCTCCAGGAAATAGGTCAGCTGCTCGCTGACAATATTGTCCACTGCCGCACGGGCCTCGCTGTTTCCCAGCTTCTGTTTTGTCTGGCCCTCAAACTGGGGATCCTCGATTTTAACACTGATGATGGCTGTCAGGCCCTCACGTATATCCTCGCCGGACAGGTTATCCTCGCTGTCCTTTAATAGCTTTTTCTCCCTGGCATAGTCGTTGAAGGTCTTGGTCAGGGCGTTCTTAAAGCCGGTGAGATGGGTGCCTCCCTCAGGCGTATTGATATTGTTTACAAATGTGTAGATATTCTCGGTATAGGAATCATTGTGCTGCATGGAAACTTCCACATACACGCCTTCCCTGGTTCCCTCGCAGTAAATAACCTGATCGTAGATAGGGGTCTTGCCCTTGTTCAGGTATGTGACGAATTCCTTGATTCCGCCCTCATAGTGGAATACCTTTTCTTTCTTTTCGTCCCTGTCATCCTTGAGGATAATCTTCAGGTTTTTCGTCAGGAACGCCGTCTCCCTGAGCCGGATTTTGAGGGTATCATAATCATAGACTGTCTCTTCAAATATTTCCTTGTCAGGCAGAAAGGTAACTCTTGTGCCGTGCTGTTCCGGACCGCATTTGCCCACAATCTTTAAGGGGTATGTTACTTTCCCCCTTTCATACCGCTGCTGGTAAATATTTCCATCCTTATAGACCTGGACCTCCAGCCATTCAGACAATGCATTTACAACCGAAGCACCAACGCCATGAAGGCCGCCGGATACCTTATATCCGCCGTTGCCGAATTTACCGCCGGCATGGAGGATGGTAAATACAACTTCCACGGCAGGAAGACCTGCCTTTTTCTGGATGTCTACCGGAATACCGCGGCCGTCATCCATGACTGTGATGGAATTGTCCTCGTTAATGGTCACATCGATGGAATCACAATATCCCGCCAATGCTTCATCTACCGCATTATCTACAATCTCATACACCAGATGATGGAGACCTCTGGCAGATGTGCTGCCTATATACATGCCAGGCCGCTTCCTAACCGCCTCAAGTCCTTCCAAAATCTGAATCTGATCTGCTCCGTATTGCTCTCCCATGTTATATAATCATCCTTTCTTTCTAGTACGGCATTAATTCTCGTTGATGACAGTCCCGTCAATTACCTTGAATACCTTATCTATCTGGAACCTGTTATTGACAAAATCATCCAGACCTGTGCAGGTAATCATAGTCTGTATATGTTTGATGGCTGACAGCAGATGGTTCTGCCTGCTGCTGTCCAGCTCTGATAACACATCATCCAAAAGCAGGATTGGATCGTCATGGCTCAATTGTTTCACCAGCTGAAGCTCTGACAGCTTAAGGGACAGGGCCGCTGTGCGCTGCTGCCCCTGGGATCCGAACCTGCGTATATCAATACCATTTACAATAAAACTTATGTCATCCCTGTGTGGTCCCGACAATGTGGTCTTCTGCTTCATGTCCTGGGCCCGGTTCTTCTTAAGGATATCCTCCATCTGGTCTTCCCGGGTGTAGGGTTCATAGGAAATGCATATGTCCTCCCTGCCGCCTGTGAGACTCAGATGAATGGCGTGTATGATTTCATTGAGCTGCTTAATGAATTCTCTTCGGAACTTAATCACCTCACGTCCGTAATTCACCAGCTGCATATCCCACACATCCAGGGTCTCCTCATATTCCGGCCTGAAAAACAGTTCCTTTAACAGCTTATTTCGCTGAAGAAGGACCTTATTGTACTGTACAAGGGAATGGACATAGAGTTTATTCAGCTGGCACAGTTCCATATCAATGAACCGCCTCCTCTCGGATGGCCCGTTCTTTATGATATTCAGATCCTCCGGCGAGAAGAATACCACATTGGCTATGCCGAACAGCTCACTGGCCTTGCGTATGGGAACCCCATTGATGGCAATGCCCTTTGGCTTGTTCTTTTTCAGATGCATGTCAATGCGGTAAGGGACATTGTTTTTCCTTATCTGCAATTTAATATGGGATTCATCCTGGTTGAACCGGATGATATCCCTGTCCTTGGCGCTTTTATGTGATTTGGACGTGCAGCACACATAGACTGCCTCCAGGATATTGGTCTTTCCCTGGGCATTGTCCCCATAAAGTATATTGGTTCCCTGATTAAACTCCATATGTAGTTCTTTGTAGTTGCGGTAATTTTTCAGTTCTATGGATTCTATAATCATGGATTTTCCTGCCAGTCTGCTACTTAGTGATTTTAATGGTTTCACCCTTATAGGTGACCACATCACCGTCCACCAGTTTTTTTCCGCGCTGATAAACAGTCTCGCCGTTTACGGATACGAGGCCGTCCTGGGCGGCATATTTGGCTTCTACGCCTGATTCTGCCAGGCCAGCCGCTTTTAACGCCTGACCCAGCTTTATATAGTCTTCCCTAAGTTTTATTATTTCCATACTTTTCCTCTCTTAGACAGTGGCAGCATTAAAATTAACAGGAAGAATCAGATAAATATAATTTTCCTCCTCGTCCTTGATAAAGCATGGGGACTTTGGATTCATCATATAAATATTGATTTCTTCATCGTCAATGACGCGCAGCGCGTCGATGAGGAACTTGGGGTTGAATCCAATCATGATGTCCTTACCGGTCTTGTGAATCATTAAATCTGCATTCATGGAGCCGAAACTGGAGTTCAGCTTCAGTTCCATGGAATTATCTCCGATATTGATAATCAGAGGCTTCTTGTCATTTTCACGGATCAGTATGGTGGCCCGCTCAATACAGTCCAGGAATTCCTTCTTGTTCACAGATACCTTTGTCTCATAGTCGCTGGAAAGCATCTGGCTGATCCTGAAATATTCCCCCTCAATCAGACGGGATACTACGATGGTATTGTCAAATTCAAAGAGGATATGGTTTGTGCTGAAATAAATCAGCACCTCTTTTTCATTATCACCGCCTAATATTTTGCTGACCTCGCTTAAGGTCTTTCCAGGTACGATTACCTTTGTGTCCTCATAATGGTCTTTTAAACGTACTTTGCGGATGGAAATTCTGTGTCCGTCCAGAGATACCACCTTCAGCTGGTTTTCATTGACTTCAAACAGCTCCCCGGCCATCATCTTATTGCTGTCATTTGGTGAGATGGAGAAGATGGTCTGCTGGATAACCTCCTTTAAGGTGAACTGGGACAGACAGATATACTTATCTTTTTCTATATAGGGAAGGTATGCAAATTCTTCCCCGTCCCGTCCCTGTATATTGAACACGGAGTTCTCACAGCTGATGGTTGTGTTGAACTTGTCATCTGATTCAATGGTAACGGATGCATTTTCACTGGAAAGCCTTCTGGTAATTTCAGAGAAAAGCTTGGCATCCAGCGCGATCTTGCCGTGTTCCAGTATGTCTCCCTCAACCCTTGTCTCGATTCCTAATTCCATATCATTGCCTGTAAGCTTGATTTCGTTGGTGCTGGCGTCAATGAGTATGCATTCAAGAATGGACATGGTGGTTTTGGAAGGTACAGCTTTCATTACAATATTAATTCCATTAACAATGGCGTCTTTTTGAAATCTTAACTTCATAATGTTGATAACTTCCTTTCAGAGTAATTGTGTGCCCGGTGTGTCATCTGTGAGTGAAGATATAGATAATTTTCGTAGAAACCGTAGTAGGGGCTGTGGGTTTGTGCAAAACTGTCTGAAGTCCTTGATAATTAAGGACAAGCACCTGTGGAACAGGATGTGGAAACCATCCACTTTCATGAGGGAAAACTTAAAGTTTATCCACAGGTGGTTAAAAGTCATTCACAAGCCCTTCAGAAAAGATCAGTTATCAACAGCCCGTCCACATGGATTCCACTTTCTATTGTGGATTGATCTTCTTTTTCAGTATCTCTATGGTATTTCTCAATGTGTCATCCTTTGACATGTCGCCGGTTATCTTCTCAGCGCCATGTATGATGGTGGTATGGTCCCTTCCTCCCAGGTAGCGTCCGATGGTCTGGAGAGGAGTGGCCGTCATATCCCTGCACAGGTACATGACGATTTGTCTTGGGTATACGATTTCCTTATTACGTTTCTGGGATGAAATATCCAGGGGGGTAAGGCCGAAATGATCGGAAACCACCTGGATAATCAGGTCAGGGGTCACTTCCCTCTGGGCATTGGGGGAAATGATGTCCTTTAATGCTTCCTCGGCCAGTTCCAGGGTGATGTCGCACTTGTTAAGCCTTGATAACGCAACGATTTTTGTCAGGGCTCCCTCCAGCTCACGGATATTGGATTTGATATTGGTAGCGATGTATTTGATTACCTCGTTATCTATATTATATCCTTCCATCTCCTCCTTTTTGCGCAGAATCGCCATTCTTGTCTCATAATCAGGAGACTGGATGTCCACGGTCAGGCCCCATTCAAAGCGGGATCGGAGACGTTCCTCCAGGGTCTCAATTTCTTTCGGCGGTTTATCTGAGGATATGATAATCTGTTTCTTTGATTCATATAATGTGTTAAAGGTATGGAAAAATTCCTCCTGTGTGCTTTCCTTACCTATGATGAACTGGATATCGTCGATGAGAAGGACATCGTTGTTCCTGTATTTTTCCCTGAATTCCGTGGTGGTTATGTTGTTCTTATTACGGATAGCGTCAATCAGCTCGTTGGTAAAGGTTTCCGAGGTGACGTACAGTATCTTGGATTTTGCGTTGTTCTTTAATATGAAGTGGGCGATGGCGTGCATCAGATGGGTTTTGCCAAGTCCCACGCCTCCATATATAAAGAGAGGATTGTATATCTCACCTGGGGATTCAGCCACAGCAAGGGCGGCAGCATGGGCCAGGTTGTTATTTCCGCCTACAACAAAGGTATCAAAGGTATACTTGGGATTTAAGTTAGCACTCTGTATGACATCGGGGCTGACAGAGGCCTTGTTGTTTTTAATCAGCTGGGGCGCAGCCGGTTCCTCCGCCTCCACGATTTGCTCCTTAACTTTGAAATCCACCTCGCATTCCTTTTCAAGGAATTCCGAGATGGTTACCTTTAATAAAAATCCATATTTTTTATTTACATATTGTAAAAAGGTCTGTTCGGGAACAATGATGGTTACTGTGTTGTCTTTAAAAGAGTGCGGCTTTAAGGGTTCCAGCCAGGTACTGTAGGAGATATTGGATATTTCATGTTCTTCTTTTAAAGTAAGTAAGATTTTGTCCCAGTTTTCTTTGATTTTTTCGATCATTTTTTGTCTCCTAAAACTGTATTGCAGAATTGCCCAATCTAAATCTATTGTATACTAAAGTAAAAATTTTTTCAATGACAAGTGTAAAATATTGTGGATAACTTTGTGAATTGGGGGTGGATGCCCTGTGTAAACAGTGTGGAAAGATCTTTTGTCCACAAAAATCGTGAAAAAGTTAACTGGAGTTTTACACATGGTGGAAATATTCATAAATTCTGGATTTTTTAGATCGGGCTGGGGAAAAAGCAGGCATTATCCCATACTTATCCACAACTTATCCACATTTTGTGGATAATGTTATGTTAATCTGGGATCTCATGTGAAAATAGTCTTGCATAGAAAGGGAAACATAAGCCTGAAACATTGACGCTGATGTGATTTTTACTTATAATTACGTTGTAGCATTGCATTGTATCTTTATCATAAGAACAGTAGCAGGAGGAAAAAATGAATACTTTATCCAAAACCCGTGACCTGGTATTGGCAGCAGTCATTGCAGCCATTATCGTAATCATGGCATTTGTGCCATTCTTAGGGTATATTCCGCTTGGATTCATGAATGCGACCACCGTTCATATCCCTGTGATTATCGGAGCCATTATTCTGGGACCGAAATACGGGGCATTCCTGGGGTTGACATTCGGTCTGACCAGTTTGTGGAAGAACACCTTCATGCCAAATCCCACGTCCTTTGTGTTTTCACCCTTTGTTACCATGGGACAGTTTCACGGAAATCTGGGAAGCCTGGTTATCTGCCTGGTTCCAAGAATACTGATTGGGGTTGTGGCCTATTATGTATACCGTCTGTTTATGAGAACGCTTAAGAACAGGAGGAATAAGCAGGGGACCGCATTGTTTGCGGCAGGCGTGGCCGGATCCCTGACCAACACCCTTCTGGTTATGAACCTGATTTATTTTTTGTTTGGGGATCAGTATGCGTCCGCTGCCAGCTGGACAGCCAAATGGGTATATGGAGTAATATTGGGAATTATCGGTATGCAGGGAGTGCCGGAAGCCCTGGTGGCCGGAATTATTGTGACGGCTGTAGCCGGAATCCTGCTGAAGCTGACGCCTGACATCAGAGGATAGCAGCGTATAGGAAGGAAAACGGATTTATACTAAATATAGTAATGTAGTTTTGCAATGCACACATTTTGTTGGGACAGTCTTTGGGACTGTCCTTTTTTGCCGGTTTTTTGTTGATTTTTTGAGAAAATCCGCTTGACGAAGGCGGATTTCTTCTATATAATTGAGAAGATGTTTAATTATACTAGTCTAAATGTGTGTTTTCACATTGCCACATAATTTTGATAGGAGGTGCCCGGATATGAAGATGACATTTCAGCCCAAGAAGAGACAGAGAGCGAAAGTTCATGGCTTTAGAGCAAGAATGAAGACTGCAGGCGGTAGAAAAGTTATTGCTGCCAGAAGAGCTAAAGGTAGAGCAAAATTATCTGCTTAATTGTTTCAAGCTTAAAGCAAAAGAACTACGGGCCACAGCATCATGTGGCCTTTTCTTTTCTTACCTTCCCGGAAAAAGGGGAGTGTTTTGACAACCTGATTGTAAGGAGTTTCGGATGAAACGATTTCCTTCCGTTAAGAAGAACAGTGAGTTCCAGGTGATATACAGGAATGGAACTTCCTATGCGAACAGACTGCTGGTGATGTATGTGATGAAAACCGGGGAAGATGAAAACCGCATTGGCATATCTGTGAGCAAAAAAGTGGGCAACAGTGTTGTCCGCCATCATATAACAAGGCTTTTAAGAGAGATTTTCCGTTTAAACAATAATAGAATAAAGACTGGGTTAAACATCATCCTGGTAGCCAGAGGCGCTGCCAGACAATCGGATTACAAACATTTGGAGGGTGCTTACCTGCACCTGTGCGGACTGCATCACATTTTAAAAGAATCGAAGTGAAGTGATTATGGCAAGATGTCTGATTTTGTTGGTAAGGGGATACCAGAAGTTTCTGTCGCCCCTTAAAGTAAGAACTCACTGTATTTACACACCTACATGCTCTCAATACGCCATTGAAGCATTAAAAAAGTATGGTGCGTTAAAGGGTACATGGTTGGCCTGCAAGAGGATACTCCGGTGTCACCCATTTGCAGAAGGCGGTTATGATCCAGTTCCGTAGATCGAAGGAGGTAGTGTATTGAACAGTATAGCTGGCGCAGTATTATTGACAAAAACAGGAGGTATTCTGGGGCCGATAGCTGATATCCTGGGGTGGATCATGGACTTATTGTTCCGTTTTACCAGTACCTTCGGAATATTAAATATCGGTTTATGTATCATTTTATTTACCCTGGTAACCAAGGTGCTGATGATACCTCTTACCATTAAGCAGCAGAAATCATCAAAACTCATGGCAGTCATGCAGCCCGAAATTACAGCCATTCAGAAGAAGTACAAGGGCAAGGAAAGCGACCAGAAGTACGCCATGATGATGCAGACTGAAATCAAGGCGGTTTATGAGAAGTACGGCACATCCATGACAGGCGGATGTCTTCCTCTTCTGATCCAGATGCCTATTATTTTCGCGTTGTACCGCGTCATATACAATATTCCTGCATATGTACAGTCCGTAAGGGTATATTATGAAGCAGTGGTAAGCAAGCTTCCCAGCGGATATGAAGCATCCCAGGCATTTACAGACCTGGCACAGGCCCACAAGATGGTGGGTGAGAGATTTGACTATACCAATGTAAACACAGTCATTGATTTATTATATAAGCTGACAGGACAGCAGTGGGATTCACTGGTCAATGCCTTTTCTTCCGTGGGACAGGCAGTTACGGAAACCGGCGTGAGAGTGGTGGATGCCATTGAGAATATGCAGAACTTCTTTGGTCTGAATATTGCATACACACCCCTGCAGGTTATCATGAACTATTTTAATAAGGTTGACAACACCACTCTGATGACTGCCTTTGCAGCACTGTGCATTCCGCTGTTAGCAGGTTTAAGCCAGTGGTACAGCACCAAGCTGATGACAGCCAACCAGCCCCAGCAGTCTGAAGATGCTCCGGGCGCAAACATGATGAAGAGCATGAATGTGACCATGCCTTTAATGTCCGTATTCTTCTGTTTCTCATTTGCATCCGGTATCGGACTTTACTGGGTTGCACAGAGTGTATTTACCATTATCCAGCAGGTGGGAATCAATTCTTATCTTAATAAGGTTGACATTGACGACCTGGTTCAGAAGAACATTGAAAAGACGAACAAGAAGCGCGCAAAGAAAGGCCTTCCTCCTACAAAAGTGGGCAATGTAGACGAGATGCTCAAGAAGATTGAGGCAAAGGAAGAAAAGGCAGAGCAGGCCCAGATGGCTAAGATCGCTAAGACCAAGTCTATTGTTGAGGAGTCTACCAAGTACTATAATGATAATGCCAAGCCTGGAAGTCTGGCGGCTAAGGCTAACATGGTTTCCAAGTATAATGAGAAGCATGAGAAGGGTAAAAAGTAGGAGGGTTTTGTATGGATATGATTACAGTTACTGCCAAGACAGTGGACGAAGCAGTTACAAAGGCGTTAATCGAACTTGAAACCACCAGCGACAAACTGGAATATGAAGTAGTTGATAAAGGAAGTACAGGATTCCTTGGTATCGGCGCAAAACCTGCCATTATTCGTGCTAAGAAAAAAGAGTCCATTGAGGATAAGGCCATGGATTTCCTGTCTCAGATTTTTGGGGCAATGAATATGCAGGTGAATATTACGGCTGCATATAACCAGGAGGAGCAGGAGCTGTCCTTAAACCTGGAAGGCGAGGATATGGGAATCCTCATTGGCAAGAGGGGGCAGACCCTGGATTCTCTCCAGTATCTGGTGAGCCTGATTGTGAACAAGGGAACAGAAGGATATCTCAGGGTGAAGCTGGATACTGAGAATTACCGTGAGAGAAGGAAGGAAACCCTGGAGACCCTGGCTAAGAACATTGCCTATAAGGTTAAGAGAACCAAGAGACCGGTATCCCTTGAACCTATGAATCCTTATGAGAGAAGAATCATTCATGCGGCTCTTCAGAATGATAAGTATGTTACCACCAGAAGCGAAGGGGAAGAGCCCTTCCGCCATGTGGTGATTGCCCTTAAGAAGGAGGCAGCGTCCGGCGACCGTAAAGGACGCTATGACAGAAATAAAGGGGGACGTTTTGAGCGTTCCGACCGTTCCGGCGGATATAGAAATAACCGCCGCACCAATGGAAACAGTGCATCTCAGACAGGTTCAGATGCATCAGCAGAGACTGCTGCCGGTGAAGAAGAATAAGCCCATCCGTGGTTGATCGGATGCAGGCAGTAATGAAACAGGTTAAGAGGCTGTTGCTGAAGCGACGGCCTTTTTGCTCTATTGTGAGGAGAGCCTATGAAGACAGATACGATAGCGGCTATAGCTACAGGTATGAGCAATTCAGGAATCGGAATCGTGAGAATCAGCGGAGAGCAGGCATTCTCCGTGATTGATTCCATATTCCGGAACAGAAAGGGGGAGAGGGTCAGACTGAGCCTTTCCCAGTCCCACACAGTCCATTATGGGTATATATATGACGGTGATGAGAAGGTGGACGAGGCCCTGGTCATTATCATGAAGGGGCCCCACAGCTATACGGCTGAGGATACGGTGGAGATTGACTGCCACGGGGGAGTGCTTATGGTCAGGCGGATTCTGGAGACTGTTCTTCACGCAGGGGCCAGAACAGCGGAACCGGGAGAGTTTACAAAGAGGGCTTTCTTAAATGGAAGGCTGGATTTGTCACAGGCCGAGGCGGTGGCAGATGTGATTCACGCCACCAATGAATATGCGTTAAAAAGCTCTGTGAGCCAGCTGAGCGGTTCTGTGTCCGCTAAAATTAAGGAACTGCGCAGCCGGATACTGTATCAGATTGCTTTTATCGAATCAGCTCTGGATGATCCGGAACATATATCACTGGATGGATATGGGAGCCGGCTGATGGATGATCTGGTGCCTATGATTGGTGAGGTGAGGAAGCTGCTCCTGTCTGCGGATGACGGAAGGGTTATGTCCGAAGGGGTAAAGACAGTTATACTGGGTAAGCCCAATGCAGGTAAATCCTCTCTGATGAATGTGCTTTTGGGAGAGGAGAGGGCCATTGTTACTGAAATTGCGGGAACTACCAGGGATACCCTGGAAGAGCATATTTATTTGCAGGGAATCAGTCTTAATGTGGTGGATACGGCGGGAATCAGGGATACAGAGGATGTGGTGGAGAAAATCGGTGTGGACCGGGCGATGAAAGCAGCCAGGGACGCTGATTTAATTATCTATGTGGTGGATGGTTCCAGGCCCTTGGATGAAAGCGACAGGGAAATAATAGAATTTATCCGGGACAGAAAAACCATTGTATTGCTGAATAAATCGGATTTGGATTTGGAAGTGGGTACGGCCGAGCTGGAACAGATTTGCGGACATAAGGTGATCCCTGTTTCTGCTAAAGAAGAACAGGGAATCGAGCTGCTGGAGCAGGAAATCAAGAAGCTCTTTTATCACGGCGACCTGTCTTTTAATGACCAGGTTTATATTACAAATGCGCGTCATAAGGAAGCCCTGGAGCAGTGTCTGGAGAGTCTGCTGATGGTAAAGGGAAGTGTTGAGGACAGCATGCCAGAGGATTTTTATTCCATTGACCTGATGAATGCATATGAACAGCTGGGTTTCATTATCGGGGAGGCAGTGGATGATGATGTTGTCAATGAGATATTTGCAAAATTCTGTATGGGTAAATAGGGAAATTTAATATGGAAGAGGAACGCGGAATGATACCTTATTTAGAAGAAACATACGATGTGGTGATTGTCGGTGCCGGTCATGCAGGATGTGAGGCCGCTCTGGCCAGTGCAAGGCTGGGTATGGAAACGATTATGTTTACTGTCAGCGTGGACAGCATAGCGCTGATGCCCTGTAACCCTAACATAGGAGGAAGCTCCAAGGGGCATCTGGTCAGGGAGTTAGATGCGCTGGGCGGAGAGATGGGGAAGAATATAGACAAGACCTTCATACAGTCCAAGATGCTTAATGAATCCAAGGGACCGGCTGTTCATTCCCTGCGGGCTCAGGCTGACAAGCAGGATTACAGCAGGCATATGAGACGGACCCTGGAAAACACAGATCATCTTACCATACGTCAGGCGGAAGTGTCTGAAATTATGGCGGAGGATGGTAAAATCAGGGGAGTAAAGACATTTTCCGGCGCAGTGTATTACGCAAAGGCCGTGATACTGTGTACGGGAACGTATCTGAAAGCCAGGTGTATCTATGGGGATGTGAGCAATCCTACAGGGCCTAACGGCCTTCAGGCAGCCAACCATCTTACGGATTCTTTGAGGGAACATGGAATTGAGATGTTCCGGTTCAAGACAGGGACGCCGGCCAGGGTGGATAAAAAAAGCATTGATTTTTCTAAAATGGAAGAGCAGTTTGGGGATCCCAGGGTTGTGCCGTTTTCATTTTCAACAAATCCGGATGAAATCCAGAAAGACCAGGTTTCCTGCTGGCTGACGTATACCAATGAAAATACCCATCGTATCATCAAGGATAATCTGGACCGTTCACCTCTGTTTTCAGGGGCCATTGAGGGAACCGGACCAAGGTATTGTCCTTCCATTGAGGATAAGGTGGTTAAATTCCCGGATAAGAACCGTCATCAGGTATTTGTGGAGCCGGAGGGCCTTTACACCAATGAGATGTATCTGGGAGGCATGAGCAGTTCACTGCCGGAGGATGTACAGTATGCAATGTACCGTACGGTTCCGGGACTTGAAAAGGTAAAGATAGTGAGAAATGCCTATGCCATTGAATATGACTGTATTAACGCTCTTCAGCTTAAGCCGACTCTGGAGTTTAAGAAGATTTCCGGTCTGTTTGCAGGCGGGCAGTTTAACGGAAGCTCAGGGTATGAGGAGGCGGCCGTCCAGGGGTTCATGGCTGGTGTGAATGCAGTAATGAAGATACGTGGACAGGAGGCTGTGGTTCTGGACCGTTCACAGGCATATATAGGGGTTCTGATTGATGATCTGGTAACAAAGGAAAACCATGAACCTTACCGGATGATGACTTCCAGGGCAGAGTACAGGCTTTTGCTGCGCCAGGACAATGCAGATATAAGACTCAGAAAAATCGGTCATGAAATCGGCCTGGTAAGTGATGAAGAATATAAACATCTTTTAAAGAAGATGGATGATATACAGTCAGAGATCAAACGGCTGGAAAAGACTGTTATAGGTGTGAGTGATCGGGTACAAATATTTTTGGAAAAATATGGAAGCACCTTATTGAAGTCCGGAATAACGCTGGCAGAGCTGGTCAAGAGGCCGGAATTGAATTATGATAAACTGGCGGAACTGGATGAAGGCAGGCCTGAACTTCCTGATGATGTCAGAGAACAGGTTAATATTGAGATTAAGTATGAAGGATATATAAAGCGTCAGATGCAGCAGGTGGCACAGTTTAAGAAGCTGGAGGATAAGAAGCTGCCCGAGGACTTTGACTATTCAGAGGTAAACAGCCTTCGAAGGGAGGCAGTTCAGAAGCTGAACAAAGTACAGCCGGCAACCATTGGACAGGCATCCCGTATATCAGGTGTATCACCGGCGGACATATCTGTTCTGCTGGTGCATTTTACAAGAAAACAGTGAGAGGGTCTGATATGACAGATACATTTAGACAGCAGATGGACCGGGAGCTTGGCCTTCTGGGGATAAAATTAAGTGAGAAGCAATTGGAGCAGTTTTTTACTTATTATGAAATGCTGGTGGAAAAGAATAAGGTTATGAACCTGACAGCCATAACAGATGAGACAGACGTAGTATCCAAACATTTTAGTGACAGCCTGTCATTGCTTAGGGTGTTGAAACGGGTGATGGATTCCGGTGATGGGTGTGACGGCAGCAGAGTGTATGAGGAAGAACTGTTGGAGGGAAAGTCGGTTATTGATGTAGGAACAGGCGCAGGATTTCCAGGTATACCCCTTAAAATAGCTTTTCCGGGAATAAAACTTACCTTGCTGGATTCCTTGAATAAGAGAGTTAAATTTCTGGAGGAAGTCTGTGATGCCTTGGAATTAAAAAACGTGGAATTTATTCATGGGAGAGCTGAGGATATAGGAAGGCAGAAAGAGCACAGGGAAATGTATGATTTGTGCGTGTCCAGGGCTGTGGCAAATTTGGCTTCTCTGTCTGAGTATTGTATGCCCTTTGTGAAGATTGGCGGTTTCTTTGTTCCTTATAAATCCGGCGAGATAGAAGATGAGCTGAAGTCTGCCGGCAGGGCGGTTGGAATATTGGGAGGAGAACTAGAATTTGTAGATAAATTTATGCTGCCCGGTACAGATGCTTCCAGATCTTTGGTGGTAATAAAAAAGGTGAAAGGGATTTCTAAAAAGTATCCAAGGAAGGCAGGAATGCCAACTAAGGAGCCTTTGGGATAGAAGTGGATGTGGGAATGTTTCACGTGAAACATTCCCTTTTTCTTGACTGAATTTATTATTGTTATAAGCTTGTATAGATTTAATTGTTTTTAATTTTAAGTGTAATAAAAACTCATAGATATTTTTTTGTTATTATATAGGGGATGAAAAATTGAAAAGATGGAAGAGCGTATATGAAGTAATAGAATTTACTAAGTTATATGATGCATTAATTTATATAATTTATTAGGTGACAAAATGTGAGAAGGAACTTATTGCGTTAAATAATATAAGGTGTTTTAGTCAGAATAATAAGTTATTCAGTATCATGGATTAGTCAGAGTAGTGAGTTATTCAGTATCATGGGTTAGTCAGAGTAGTGAGTTATTCAGTATCTTGGATTAGTCAGAATAATAGGTTAGTTAGTATAATTGTATAATTAACATAATGCATTAATCTATATGGTTGGTTCGACATTACAATGAGTTATTCAATATAATGCGTTGGCCATGTAATGAGTTATTCAATATAATGCATTGGGCATGTAATGAGTTATTTAGTATAATGCGTTGGGCCTATAATAGGTTATTAAACATAATGCATTATCCCACATAATAGGTTAGATAATGCTATATATTATGCGATAAAATGTATTAGTTAATACAATACATTAGTCAGCATGATACCGTAATTAATATAAATGTGTCATCTCACTTTTAATAGGTAATAAACATCTATTGATATTTAATATACATATAAAACTTTTAAATATAATTGAATATAAAAATAAGAAGGCAAAATACATCGTATGCCTTCTTATTACTTCATTTATATTTGTACATGAAGAAGTCTCGCACTCAAAATATCTGATTAACTAGAGTTAATCTGCCGCCTCACGCATCATTTGTATTTCATGTGCATATCCATCCAAATCATTAGGAGTCTCTAAAAAGAATGGAAGATGTCTCAATTCAGGATGTGTGACAATTCGTTTAAATATGTCTAATCCTATATATCCTTCACCTAATTTTGCATGTCTGTCTTTATGAGCGCCTATTGGGTTCTGGCTGTCGTTTAAGTGTATGGCCTTTAAACGTTTTAACCCGATTTTATTATCAAACTCTGTCAATATATCGTCTAAGTGATTGACTATATCATATCCCCCGTCCCATATATGACAGGTATCAAGACAAACACCCATATGACTTTCTAATTCAACTAAATCAAGAATCTGCCGCAATTCTTCAAAAGCCCCACCTACTTCACTGCCTTTTCCCGCCATTGTTTCCAGCAAAACAGTAGTGGTCTGTGCCGGAGAAAGAATTTCATTGAGCATTTCTGCAATAAATTGTATGCCAATTTCAGTTCCTTGTTTTACATGGCTTCCCGGATGAAAATTATACATATTTCCAGGTGTATACTCCATCCTAACTAAATCATCCGCCATGGTTCGTTTGGCAAAGTCTCTTAATTTAGGATCAGCCGAGCAGGCGTTTAGTGTGTAAGGTGCATGGGCTAATATTGGAGTAATGTCCAAAGACTGGGCTTCCGTTAAAAAAACTTTTACATCGTTTTCATCTATGGCTTTTGCATTTCCTCCGCGTGGATTACGGGTAAAGAACTGAAATGTATTTGCATTTATCTTTTTTGCATCTTTTGCCATAGCTCGATATCCCTTTGATGAAGATAGATGACAACCAATTCGCAGCATATTGTATTTTCCTTTCTTATATATACAGTTAAATAATTTATTTTATTGTACAGAGGTGGTAGTAAAAACGGTTCGGAGTAGATGTCCGAACCGTATGTTTCACGTGAAACATTTTATATTTTAAGATAAATAGGTTTGAATCATATCAAATACTTCTGCAGGTTTTTCTAAATGAGGAAGTAACTTTGTGTTGGGGACAACAGCATATTCAACAGCAGGGTTGTATTCTTTATATTCTTCCATACATTCGCCTATGTCATCTATGGCACCTCCGCCTAACAGATATATACTGTTATCAATTTTCTTTAAAGCAGCTGCAATATTGCATTTAACATAATTACATTTTAAGCTGGCATAGACGGACTTGGGAGATTCTCCTAAATGGGCTGATTCGTGATATGCATCAATTACCCGGGTCTTTACTGAGTAAGGATTATAATAGTAATTAGTTAAAAATTCCTTTGTTATGAACTGTTTACTGCAGGCTATATTATATATTAAAGTTCCGGCAATCGGTAAATCCAAAATTATTTTATAAAGCTTTGCATTCTTACCGGGCACCTGACTGCAGGAGAGGAGGCTCTCTGGATTTATAAATAACAGCTGATTGAATAATTCAGGACTGTTGCTGCAAGCCATGATACCCAATGCAGCAGAGGAACCACTGGCAATTATATCCGTCCTGTGTCCTATCTCTGATTTTATGAAATCAGAGAGAAGCTGCACATACAGATAATTGGTATAGGTAAGATTGGGTTTTTCTGATCGACCAAAACCAAGCAAGTCAATGGTATAAACAGTATAAGTTTCCGCAAGTTTACCTACCAGATTCTTCCATTCATACCCACTGGAAGCAGGAGCAAGGTCGTGTACCAACAGAATCGGTTTACCTGTTCCGGTCTTAGTATAATGTATATTTCCTAAACGCCACTTATAACACAATGCCTCTGGTTCTTCCAATACATTTCGGGACGTTGCCGAAAGTTTTATCGCTTTGTTAATCAGAGCAGTAGCAGCAGCAGCTCCGGATGACAGTATAAGTAAGGTCAGTAATTTATTCCTGGTTTTCATTCAATAGTCTCCTGAAATTACATATTATATAACCGGTTTTTTGATTCTTCTCCATTATAATACAAGCTGGGGGCTATTACAACGGTTAGAGGATTAAATTATTATTAAGACACTGCAGGATTAGGATGCCCAATTTTCTGCCTTAAAAATGTTTCACGTGAAACATTTTTTTGTATAAAACATGAAAATTCTCCTTTTCTCCTAATTTTCCGTAGGAAAAGAATAGGACTTGTGTTATAATCGTAAAAGTAATCGAAGAAAGGTTTGTTTTTTCGAGAAAGGAATTTATACATATGGGACGAATCATAACAATAGCCAACCAGAAGGGCGGGGTAGGTAAGACTACTACGGCCATTAATCTTTCCGCCTGTTTGGCTGAAGCAGGACAACATGTTATGCTGGTGGATTTTGATCCCCAGGGAAATGCCAGCAGCGGTTTGGGGCTGGAACAGGAAGATTTTGATAAAACAGTTTATGATATGATGATTGAAGAGGCATCTGTAAATGAATGTATTATTAAGGAAATACAGCCAAATCTGGATGTGCTTCCATCTGATATGAACCTGGCAGGAGCGGAGATTGAATTTCAGGAAGTCGAGGATAAGGAAAAACTTCTGAGCAGCTGTCTAAATCAAGTTCGTGATACATATGATTTCATCATCATTGATTGTCCCCCATCTCTAAATATATTGACCATTAACGCACTGACGGCAGCAGATACTGTACTGGTTCCTATACAGTGTGAGTACTATGCCTTGGAGGGACTTAATCAGGTATTAAAAACAGTGGACCTGGTTAAAAGAAAGTTGAATCCGGAGTTGGAATTGGAAGGCGTGGTCTTTACCATGTATGATGCAAGGACAAATCTGTCACTGGAAGTAGTAGAAAGTGTTAAGAGCAGTTTGAACAGAACAATTTATAAAACCATTATACCGAGAAATGTACGTCTGGCTGAGGCACCCAGCCACGGTATGTCTATTAATCTTTACGATTCCAGATCAACGGGGGCTGAGAGCTACAGGATGCTTGCGGCAGAAGTAATGAGCAGAGGAGAAGAGTTGTAATGGCTAAAAAAGGATTGGGTAAAGGATTGGGAGCCATCTTTGGAGAAGATGTTATAAAGGAAAGTGAAGAAGAGATTGCAAAAGCAAAAGCGGCTGTGACTGATAACGGGGATGGCAAAAGCGGTGAATTGATGGTAAAGATGGCTTTGATTGAACCTAATAGAGAACAGCCCAGAAAAGATTTCAATGAAGAACAGCTGGCTGAGCTGGCTGATTCCATCAAACGATATGGTATTTTGCAGCCCCTTTTAGTTCAGAAAAAGGGGACATTTTATGAGATTATCGCCGGGGAACGCAGGTGGCGTGCTGCCAAAATAGCCGGATTAAAGGAAATACCTGTTGTGTTACGGGAGTACAATAAGCAGGAAAGCATGGAGATAGCACTGATTGAAAATGTGCAGAGATCTGACCTGAATCCCATTGAAGAGGCATTGGCTTATCAGCGTCTGGTAACAGAATTCAAGTTAACTCAGGAGGAAATAGCAGCCAGAGTATCAAAGAACAGGGCTACCATTACCAATTCCATGCGTCTTTTAAAATTGGACGGACAGATACAGGAAATGCTGATTCAGAATCTTATTTCCAGCGGTCATGCAAGAGCTTTATTGTCTTTAGAGGATAAAGGACTTCAGCTGAAGGCAGCAAAGATGATATTGGACGAATCGCTCAGTGTCAGAGAAACAGAGCGCCTTGTAAAGCGCCTTGCAAAAGAAGCGGAGAACGGGGAAGAGAAGAAGGATAAAAATAAGGATGAAGCCCTGGCTTTGATATATCAGAGCTTGGAAGAACGTATGAAAAGCGTCATGGGTACAAAGGTCAGTATCCACAACAAGGATAAAAATAAAGGACGCATTGAAATTGAATATTATTCAGAAGCAGAATTAGAGCGGATTGTAGAAATGATAGAATCAATTCGCTAGGTACAAAGGAGAGATGGATATTATATGGAGAACAGCATCTTAAATCAAATTCCCTTTGATCCTGCATACATAATAGCGGGATTATTGATATTAGTGGTTCTGTTGCTGATATTGACGATTACAACAATGACAAAAGTGAGAAGGCTGGATCGCCAATATGACTATTTTATGAGAGGAAAAGATGCAGAAACTCTGGAAGATGTCATTCTGGACCAGATTGAAGAAATCAGGGATTTAAGGGCCGAAGACAGGTCAAATAAGGATTCCATCCGAACATTGAACCGGAATCAGAGAGCCTCATTCCAAAAATATGGGCTTGTCAAGTATAATGCCTTTAAAGGAATGGGAGGAAACTTAAGTTTTGCCTTTGCCATGTTAGATTATACAAACAGTGGATTCGTATTAAACTGTGTCCACAGCAGAGAAGGTTGTTATCTGTATATTAAGGTGGTGGATATGGGGCAGACTGATATTGTTCTGGGGAATGAGGAACAGGAGGCATTGGAACAGGCTCTTGGTTATATTAAGAAAAATTAAATCAGTAACAATTGTAAAAGACTGGAAATTATCTGGTCTTTTATTTATTTTGGGAAAAAGGCGGAAAGTTGGCGCATAATGGATTTGGCCTGCATATGATATTGGTAAGAGAAAATTGGAAAAGGGAGAGTAGATGCAGGACATTGAATACCTGAAAAGCATGTATCCGTCAGGAATAAGAATTCTACAGGGGTATGTGGCAGAAGCTTGCGACAGATTGGATTATAAAAACAGCCCCATGTATGATGAGTATCCTGACCATATAATGATTAACCGGCTTTGTGATACAATTTGCGACACGGTGATTGCATCCGAAGGCGCGGAAAAGGTCAGAGGCATGTGGAACATATCAGAGCATGATAAAGCTGTGATGGAAATGGCAGAACTCAAAAAGGATATGAAACGTCTGGATGTAGATTTCTTTACAGAGGATGATGACCCGGTGATGGAGCAGGAGCAGAACATAGAAAATGTTCCGGCTGAAAACATAGGTAATGCTGAGGTTTTAACCACAGAAGAATCACTGGAGGAACAGTCTGTTTCCAATAGCCAGAATGAGTTCCTGGGTTATAGGGAATCAGTGGTGAACCCGTCCGGAATTATAATGGAGACTCAGGAAATGAGAGGGAGAGAACCTGGATTTTCGGGAAATGGAAGAATGGGTGGACGACCTAATATGGGTCCGGGCCCAGGAAGACCACCCATGGGAAATAATCCAGGCAGGCCGCCTATGGGTCCAGGTCCGGAACGTCCGCCTATGGGGCCAGGCCCGGAACGCCCTCCCATGGGGCCAGGGCCAGTGAGACCGCCGTCAGGACCTAATCAGGACAGACCACCAGTGGGAGGACCCGGACCAGTGAGACCGCCGCAGCCGCCGAGGCCAACGCCGCCTCCGCCAAGACCGCCGCAGCCGCCGAGGCCAACGCCTCCGCCCCCGAGACCGCCGCAGCCACCGAGGCCAACGCCGCCTCCGCCAAGACCGCCGCAGCCGCCGAGGCCAACGCCGCCTCCGCCGAGACCGCCGCAGCCGCCGAGGCCAACGCCGCCTCCGCCGAGACCGCCGCAGCCACCGAGGCCAACGCCGCCTCCGCCAAGACCGCCGCAGC